>JAQICU010000349.1 GCA_027858325.1 Candidatus Cloacimonadota bacterium | reverse complement strand
ATATCTCCTTCTTCGTTTTGGTGAGAATGGCAAAAGTAGATAAAGTAGTTCAAACCAGGATAACTGACCAACTCTCTGAAAGACTTAATGCAGTTATTGAGATGGAAGGTTTTACCTTTAATGATAAACAGGCGAATATTTCAGGAATTGTAATCAACAGACCCGGTAAATATGAATTAAAGATAAGCCAGTTGTATGTTGAGTATAACTTAATAAAACTCATTTTCTCCAAATTTGAAAATTTGAAAGCAATAACACATATTAAGATCTATGATCCTGAATTCTCTCTTAGAATCGTAGCTGATGGAAATAAAAAAGAAAAAAGTGAATTTATTATTCCGGATATTACCGAATTCTTCAAAATGTTAGATGTATATAACGGAACTTTAAATATTGAATTTGAGAATGAAAGTGTGAAAATTGCTAACAGCTGGCAAAGAGTAGATCTTTCGATAAAGAATACAAAAAAATCTGATATTACACTTTCAGCTAGTTCTGGTAAAGGATCTGATCTGCTGGGCTCTTGCATCTTAAATAAAGGCTCGATAGAGAAAGCTGCACTGAAATTGAATGATCTGAAACCATCAAAATTAGAGATAGCACAATTGAATTCTTTGGGATTTCTACTTGATGCTGATCTCATATACTCAGATGATAAACTTAAATATTCTGCCAATATTAAAAACATTTATGCCGGATTCACAGAGAAGAAAGCTTCGGTTGATTCCATTTTAATATCTGGAGATAGTGATCGAACATTTGTAACACTTCATAACACATATCTAGACGAAAATAAGATCGATGGGAATGCTATTATCAATGATGTACTCTCAGATAAAAGAACAATTAAATCTGAATTAACAACTTCCAATATCCCTTTGCATAAATATGTGAATCAAGTTACCGGAAATATAACGGCAAAGGTCAATATTTCTGGTAAGATCAATAAGCCCATGATAAATGCAGAATTAATTTCTGATAAACTTATTGCTGCAAACCAAGAATTAACAGATATTAATATTTCTGCAACAATGAAAGACGATAATGTAGAATTGTTATTAAATAATTCTATCTGGGAAGATAATCAGGTAAACGGTGATGGATATTATAAAATTGGAGAAGATCTGCATCTTGAACTTCATTCCAATAATATGCATTGGCAAAGTGGAAACTTACAAATTATAGGTGATCTTTCATCCACAATTAATTACCGGAATGAACCGGACATATTTATAAATCTTGAGAAATTAAAGATACAAACTGGTTCAATTAAATTTGAAAACCTGAATATGAAAGCAAACCTCATAGGCAGTGATCTAACAGCGGATCTAACACATCCCTCCAACGATATTGGGCTTTCCTGCATTGGTAATATTAGATCTCAAGAATTGAAAGCAAGATTAAAACTTCGCGGCTTGGATATGAACACTGCTTTTGATGGAGTATCTCTTCCAATTCTTACCGGAGATGTTGAAATAGAAGCTAATAAATACAGTATCGTAGCAAATTCTAATATTATGGTATACGACAGGGATTACGGGAAATTGGGTGGAAGATTCAAAACTGACATTGTGCTGGATCTCTCTAATAATCATTCGCTAATTAATATGCGAACTTATAATGCCAGATATAATTATGAGCCTTTTACAATAGAATTACTGGCGGAAGGTTCGTTGGATAGTCTTCAGATCAAGCATTTTCAATTAAATAAAATGATTGAAATAGATGGCTGGATAAAGCGAAAACCTAAATTCAAATACGGATTTTCAGTACATGGGGAAGACCTTAAAATTGCAGAACTATCCAGATATTTTATTGATTACTACATTTCACAACAATTACAAGGACATCTTAGCATTAATGCGAAAGCAGATAATTTGGGGAAAGGAAATGTTAGTGGGCTTATCACTCTTAAGGATTTCAAGATGGGCGAAATAAACGAACTTGATGCAAGATTAAACCTTTCCGGAAACAGCTCTATGATAAGTATACAGGATGGGTCTATTAAGACAAATGAGAACAAGGTTATTGACTTACACGGTGCCTTGATCATTAAACCGGAAATCATCATTACCGCGAACGGAATTATTGATTCACTTCAATTAGCTGATATCCTTCCGCAAAAAAATCTGAGTGGAGTTATAAGGGGAGGAATCGAATTTTCCAGGTTATTAAACAATAATGAGCTTCAACTTGATCTTGAAGTTACAAATCTTAAAATGAATAAATTCAAAGCCGATCTTTTTAAATTCGATATTCTGCAGAAGGACAGTTTATTATATGTAAATGATATCAGATACTTTAGGAAAGATGAATTTAATTTAAGATCAAATGGTGCGATAGGATACAATGTTCTGAATAGTAATGCGTTCGCTGATACAAATAATATTTCGATCAAATTTAATGGTGATCTGCTTCAGATGCTGTCTGATCAAACAAATGTAATTAGCGATGCTAGTTCAAAGGCAGAATTTGAATTTGAGGTTGGAACTGAAGAGAGTAAAATATTTATTAAGAATGGGAATTTCTCTCTTACTGAAGGGTATTTAAAAATAAAGAACCAGCCGGAAGATATTGATAAATTGACTTTCAAATTTGGGATCACCGACAATGTTTTTACAATTGCTAATTTCAAATTCCGTATGGGTGAAGGCAGATGCTATATTTCTAACATAGTAAATAACAACAATGAAGATTTTATTTTGGGTACACTTAACCTGGGAAAAATTTTAATCAGGACTAATGATGGTGGAATATTATTTAATATGCCGGGATACATACCTGTAAATAATGTGGCAAAAGTTGTAATTTCCGGAAGAAACAGCGAATATTTTGAAGCAAACGGTCCGTTCGAAGATATCAAGTTGATCGGAGATCTTAATGTATCAGATGGTGGCATGATTTACCCGCCGAATACAGAAAATCTGCTAAAACTCTTTAATACAGTTCGGGTAAAAAAGGAAACTGAAGGTACGACGCTGCCACTTAATTTTGATCTTATGATCAACATCGGTGAGAATGTTAAATATGTAACATATCCGGTTGATATTAAAATAAATCCGGGTGGATATTTGAACATAGTTTATGAAAATGAAAAATTCTCAATTCCTGATGCGCTTTTTATTGCAGAAGAAGGTTCAGTAGATATTTTTGGAACGAAGATGAAACTGGATTATTTACAGGTTCAGCTTAGTAGATTCACAGATGGTGCGAATATTTCCGGAACATTTTACAAAAAAACTGCGGATGGTTCAATGATCACATTGAATATTTATAATGAGGTTACCCGGGATGATGAAGTTGGAACGCTGAAATTCTCACTCAACAGTGATAATGCAAATGACAGGATAACAGATATTTTATCAAAACTAAGATACAATAGATCGATGGAAGATATATCACCGGAACAAAAAAAAACTCTGTTGCAGGATGAAGTTATTCAGATTGCCGGTATGGGATTGGAAAGTGCAGTAATGGATCCATTACTGTCACCAGTAGAAAACTGGGTCAGAAAAAGTTTAAAACTTGATTATTTCCACCTTCAAACAGACCTTGTTCAGAATCTTTTCGCCAGTTATTCTTCCCAAGATAAATCGCAATATGAAGTTTATGATGAAGCTAATGGATTTACTAAATTCTCATCTGAATTATTCTTGAATAATTTATCTGTAAGTATGGGGAGATATTTAAGCCGTGATATATTCCTTGATTATGAAACAAGAGTAGAAAGATCACTGGATGTTGCATTAGACACTGAAATGGGTGTATTCCATGAATTCTCATTAAGATATCAACTACCATTCAAATTCAGGATTTTATATAAATACAAGATATTACCTTTTACAGAAGAAAATCCGCACGAGATCATGTTAGAGAGATCATTTAGATTTTAACAATTGCCCCGGTTGATCCTAAGATATGCATTAGGCAAGAACTCGGGGCAACTCAAAATAATTCTTTTCATTTCATTTTTCCCAGATTCCCCGAGATAAATCACGGGGCTATTCATTGAATTGCCACGGCTTTCAAGCCGTGGGTAAATTCTTATTTAAATAAAGATTTAATTATTGGTGTTACTTCATATACTTCAACCGGTTTTTCGAGATAGCCCACTGGATTGATCTCTTGAGCTCGCTTCTGTATATCTGTATCATTGAAACCAGTCATAAAAATAATTGGAATATACTTGTTCTCAATGATCTTCCTGGCTGCTTCTATACCATCCATTTTACCGGAAAGATTAATATCCATCAATATTATATCCGGTTCTTCTTCTTTTGCAGTTTCTATAGCCTCTTCTCCTTCAGTAACAAATTTACATACTTTATAGCCCTCTAATTCGAGTTCCATCTTCAAACATTGTATTATTATTGCTTCATCTTCCGCTATCATTATTTTAACTCTCTTTTCCATATTACACTCTCTCATGATACAGGTTATCTTTTATTTTGATATTCCATTTCAAACCCTTATCAGATTTATAAGTTATTTCACCTTTCAATTGATACTTGATAAGATTAAACACTGTTTGAAGTCCCATTGTATTAACTTTTTCCAGATCGATATCAGCTGGAATTCCTACACCATTATCGCTTAGCTGAATATTAATTGTACCATCTTTATCTTGGAATAATCGAATGAATATTTCATCATTCTTATTATTGGGAAATGCATGTTTGAACGTATTGGATATCAGCTCATTTAAGACCAGACCCAGAGGTATAGCTGAATCAATTAATACAAATACATCTTTTAGATCTAACTTCAGTGATAGTGATTCTGAGCGAATACCATAACTTATCATCAGTAAATTAACCAGGTCTTTAACATAATCTTTTAAATTAATATGAGATAGATCGTCCGCTTGATAGAGTTTTTGATGAACCAGACTCATTGCTTTGATCTTATTGATCACATCATTAAAGGAATCATGCAGAAAATCGATACCGGAGATGCCGGCTAATGACTTGTTCTCAATGCTCCTGGATTGCATTTTCAACATTGATGAGATGATCTGCATATTATTTTTAGTTCGGTGATACAATTCTTGAAGAAGAGTATTTTTTTTATTTAAATTTCTCTTTATCTTTTCTTCCGCCAGCTTATGTTCAGTAATTTCTGCTTTCAGCTCTGCAGTTGTTGTATTTAGATCATTTAAAACAATGGTAGTAGCACTTCTTTGTTTTTGACTTTTCTCAAACTGCTTTTGGAGGGCTTTAGATTTTTCAATAATGTTTTCTTCCGCCTTTTTGCGTTTCGTGATGTCCTCTGCTGAACTGAGGACACCAATTATCTTACCATCATTATCTTTTAATGCAACATTATTCCAAGCTAACAATTTTTCTTCTCCGAATTTTGTGAGGATTTCATTTTCATGATATCCAAACGATTCTTTACCACCTGAAAATACTTTCAAAGCAAAATCTCTCATGTTTTCTCGTAAACGTAGGGGAAGAAAATTATCGTAATAATTTTTTCCTATGATTTCTTCTTTAGTATACCCCAAAATTTCACAACCTTTCGGATTAATCAGAGTAATTATTCCAGACGAATTAACGCTTATAAACATCACAGCAGTAATGTTTAAATATTGTTGTGCCTTATCTCGTTCTTCAATTAACATTTTTTCCATTTTCTTACGTTCAGTTATGTCCAGAGCAGTAAATGTAGTTCTTTTTGATAGATCTTCAGTATCAAGTGGAGTGGAAGCAAATATGATGTCAAATATTGATCCATCTTTTTTCTGCCAGCGAGTTTCAACCCTCACTGTACCTTTTGCCTTTATTTGGAAATGCTTTTCCTCTCCAACAATTTCGAAATCTTCTTCGGTTGGATATAATATTTCTGCATTTTTATCTATAAGTTCTTCTTTTGAATATCCGGTCATCTCGCAAATTTGAGGATTTACTTCAAGCAGTACTCTGTTTTTAACTATACCAATACCGGTAGGAGCGACCCGGAAGATACTGCTCATTTTCTTTTCACTCTCATGGAGTGATTCTTCTACCTGCTTGCGTACAACAATTTCCTGTCTTAAATCTTTTGTCTTTCGCTTAACTTCGGAACGTAAAATCAGGATTGCAATGAAAGATATTAGGATAATGAAAGGAATCAATATATAAATCGTTGATTTTAGTTTTTCTCTAAATAAAATCCGGGGTTGCATCTCGGGAGTGAACCATTTCTTTTGAAGTTTATCATATGTTCCATTTGCGATGATTATTGCTAATCCTTCATTTAAACACGCTAGTAGTTCTTTATTCCCCTCCTGAACAGCAAAACAGAAATTCTGGGAAAAAGTAGGAAGTTCAATGTCGAGTGGAACGATTTTGTCAAATCCCAGTATATTCAAAAGTTGTAATCCCATTAGTCTTTGGGCGATCACAACATCATGCTTGCCGGAATGTAAAAGTTGAAATGCTTCTACATAAGTATCTTTGCTGATGATCACTGAAGAGAGGCTTTCTCGAAGAGCATACTCTTCGGCATTATCACCCTTCATAGCGAGTATCTCCATATTTTTCAGGTCTTGCAAAGTATTTATTTTGGTTGTTCCTTTTCGTACGAAAATAGCACCATTCATTATGTGATACGGAGAAGTAAATTCATATACTTTCTCTCTCTCTTGCGATCTGCCTACCAATGGTAAGGCATCTATTTTGCCGACTTCCAATTCTTTTTTTATATTGTTCCAGTTATCTACCTTGAATTTTACTGTCAAACCCATTGCAGATGCAGTTTGTTTGAATAGGTCTACCGAAAATCCATCTGCTTCACCGGATTCATTCACAATGCAGAATGGCGGATAATCCGGCTCTGATGCTGCATAAATTGTGTCTGTTGCAGTAAAATATTTGTTTTGAGGTAACTGAGCGTAAACATACAAAGAACTGATTGAAAATAAGAGAATCAGTATAAGATTAAGATATTTCATTAATTACTCCGTCTATCTATTTATTTTTCTTTTCATAAATAATGCAGGGGTTGAACCCCCGGATTATTTTTAATATCTTCATCCCCGAGTTACTCGGGGTTATTCATTTTCCCATGATCTCAAATCCATATTTTTCCATAAATAATTTATATTCTTCTGTAAATGATTTTATTCGATGATGCTCATCCTGATTTTTGATATATTCTCTAACTCTATTTACTGCTGAATGGCTTATTGACGCAGCAAGATATTCTTCCTGCCAGTTAAAATTATATTTCGTTAATTTATTTTCATTTATCCAATGAGATGATTCTCCCTTTAATAAATGAACTATTTTAGCAATTGATTGCTCTTGATGCATTGAGAGAAGAATGTGTATGTGCTCTTTGTAACCATTAATAAAATCAAGATGGATCCCTTTTTCTTTAGCATTATCACGAATATGTGAAAATACTTTTGTGCGTATCTCTTTTGTTAAATAGGGCTGTCTGTTTTTAGTTGCCCAGATGAGATGAATCCAGATTTTGATAAAAGGCATTATCTCTCTTCCTGTGTGGGGATAAACCCCAGATATTTTTTTATATCTTCATCCCCGAGTTAAAACTCGGGGCTATTCAAAGTAAATCTTTTCATTTCTTTTCTTCCAGATTCCCCGGAGATAAATCACGGGGCTATTGACAATAATTCTGATGATTTTTTTTCATCTCAAATCCCCGCGATAAATCACGGGGCAACACATTGAATTGCCACGGCTTTTAAACCGTGGGTAAAATCCATCCAATACCCAATCGGGTTTTAACCCTTCATTTTCCAAAAAATCTCTAGGTAACAATCTTGTATTTCTCTTCTCTGCCCAATTTCATAAGCAATTCATTAATTTCTTTTCGTAATTCGTTAATCTTTAACTCTCTATCCACAGTTACATTATTAAAAATTTCAAGTTCATTCATTCTCTCTTTCAATGCTTTATCTGCTTTATTATGCTCAATGATCTCGTCCTTAAGTTCTCGTGTTGTTTTATTAAGATCCTGCAAAATAATGGTATTAGCAATTCTTTGTTTTTCACTTTTCTCAAACTGCTTTGTTAATTGTTTAGATTTTTCCATAATTTCTTTTTCTGCCTGCTTTCGCTCAGTGATGTCGATCATTGAAACAATACTTCTTTTACTATCATTCATTATCTCAATGGAGAGAATTGCATTTCTAATTTCTCCTTTTGCATTAATCAACCGGACTTCATACTTTTTAGGAACTGATCCGGGTTCTTTTATTCTCGCCTTGGAGCGCTTTAACATAGTCAGTAAATCTTCTTTATATACGAATTCAGTCCAGCTTTTTCCGACAAGCTCGGATGCGATATTTCCAGTGACACGCTCGCATTCTTTATTAGCATGAATAATATTGGTATCTTCGTCTACAATCAAAGTAGCTGTTCCGGTTGCTTCAAAAATGGATCTGTATTTTTCTTCGCTACTATTCAATAGGGCAGTTTGTTTCACAACTTGGTGTTTCAAAATTCGGTTAAAAAGAAAGATGATGATAAATCCAATTAAACTGAAAATTAAAATCGAGATCAAGATGATCCAGAATTGTTTATTACTGAAGATAGATTTTCTCTTTAGAGTAATCCATTTTTTAATTATTTTATTTTTTTTGTTAGCAGGTATATTTGAAAGAGTTTTTTGAGTGATGGTTCCTAATATTGGCCAGTCTTTCCGAGTGAGAATTGACAATTTTGTAAAATAACCTGTTTCACCGGATACACGTAAATTCAGAATGCCTTCCTGCTCAATATAATAAAGAGCAATCGGTAACGTAGCTATCATTACATCCTGCACACCTGTAGAAACATCCCGAAGCCCATCCAGCAGCGTTTTCACCGGAATAATATCTATATCAGGATGATGAATTGACAGGAAATCCTGCCACACATATCCAGAGACAATTACGACTTTTTTCCCATGCAACTGCTCTGTCGTTTTGATTCCAGGAAAATTATTTCTGGTGATGATCACTCCCGGAAAAATCAGATGAGGCGGGGAGAAATCCATATATTCGGCTCTCTGAGGAGTTTGCGCAGCAGCAGGCAGCATATCAACTTCCCGATCTCGGGCTTTTTGCAGAACCTCGTCCCAATTATTACAGCGAACAGATTCAAATTCAATTCCCAGTTCCCGAGAGATCAAATCCATGAATTCCGCTGCAATCCCTTGATAAATTCCATTTTCATCAAACCATTCAATAGGTGGAAATTCAGGATCGGGTGCAATCCTGATGGTTTGGTGTTTTGCCAGCCATTCTCTTTCCTCATCGGTTAGATTTGCGTTTACAGCCTGGATAGAACTTAATGTTGTAAAAACTAGAATAACAAATAATAATTTTTTCATTTTACTCACCTTTCAAATCCCCGAGATAAATCACTGGGCTATTGAGATTAATTTCAATCATTTCCTTTCTTCCAGATTCCCCCGAGCTATTCATTGAATCCACGAGATAAATCACGTGGCAACTCATCCAATAGGGTTTTTAATCCATCATCGTTCTATAAATCTCTAAGTAACAATTTCATATTTTGGTTCTTCACCCAATTTTATGAGCAATTCATTAATTTCTTTTCTGGATTCGTTTATCATTATTTCCCTATCAACTGTGGCTTCATTGAAAATTTCAAGTTCTTTCATTTTCTTTTTTAACTCTTTTTCCGCAAGTTTGCGTACGGTGATATCCCTTACAATAGCTTGTATGTATTCACCATCTGAAAATATCATTTTGTTCAAAGATACCTCTGCATCAAATGGTAAGCCGTCTTTTTGTTGATGAACCCATTCAAAGAATTGCGGTTTTTCAGACAGGGCAGCATTCATCTTTTCCATAGCTTTTTCCGAGGAAAGTCTTCCATCTGGCTGATACTCAGGTGAAAATTCCATTGGTGCATGTCCAACAATTTCATCTTCTCTGCATCCAAACATTTCCAATGTTTTAGGATTACATGCAATAAATGTATAATTATGCATTAAGAAAATAGCATCATTATCAGATGTATACAAGCTTCGGTATTTCTCTTCACTTTCCGATAACGCCTTTTCAGCTAGTTTCTGAGCTATTGCTATAGCAATTTGATTTGAAACAAATTCTAAAATTGAATGATCTTTGTTAGTGTACAGAGATTCTTCCATCGAACTGCGAAC
>JAQICU010000340.1 GCA_027858325.1 Candidatus Cloacimonadota bacterium | reverse complement strand
ACCAATGTAAATGAAGTTGTTATCCCTGTTACCACAGAACTCACCGGTAACTATCCGAATCCATTCAACCCTACCACCAATGTTAATTTCAGTCTGAAAGCTGATTCTAAAGTATCACTCAGCATTTACAATGTTCGTGGGCATAAAGTGAAAACACTGGTTGCAGATAATATGCAGGCAGGATATCATTCCATAATCTGGGACGGAAGAGATGATAATGGTAAGAGCGTATCGAGTGGAATATATTTCAGCGGATTTGATGCAGCTGACAAACTTGGTGATTACACTAGTGTTAAGAAAATGATCCTGTTGAAATAAAGAAATTTCATCCCGAATACATTTTGTGAGGGATAACTTTTCCTTTCTTTAGGAAATAGGAATATTTCGCCCCTGAAGTGTAAACTGATGGGGCAACTTATTTCTCCTATTGAAATAAGGGATTTTCATCCCGAGTATGTTTTGCGGGGATAACTTTTCCTTACTTTTAGGAAATAGGAATAAGTATGTAGTGACAACTCAATGTGCTTTCCAAAAAGGTAGATCAATGATATACTAGTACAAACAAGATTGAAACGGATATGTCGAATTTTCAGTAATTAACTTAATAATTTTAATAAATCATCTAAACGACTTTTTGTAAATTCAATATCTGCACATTGTCTATATAGTTCTTTCCGCTTATCCCACAATTTGTAAAGTTCATCTTCACTTCGTTCCAGAACAAGAGGTCTGTACGAATTGAGAACTCTTGATCTGATTATTTGCCAGGAAGGATTTAGCCAGACAGTTTTTTTTGTTTTGATAATATCTCTATTATGTTGTAATTCTATTATCCCGCCACCTGTTGAAATTATTCCGGGTTTTTCCCATTCTTTTAATACTTCTGATTCCAATTCACGAAAAGCCTTTTCTCCTTTGAGTTTGAAAATATCGTTAACATCAAGGTCTGCTTTTTTTTCAATTTCACGATCAATATCATGAAAATCTAGATTCAATATTGCAGCTAATTTTTCACCCAGATAGGTTTTTCCTACTCCCATAAACCCTATCAGAAATATTTGTTCATTTGTATTGGGAAATGAGTCTATTGGTTTAGTCATACTTGCCTCCATCCAGATAAAAAAAGAAGACCGGTTTTTTACCGGTCTATCTTTTATTCTTTATTTATGGTAATTAACGTTTTCGTTATTCATCTTCCTTATCTTCTTCAACTACTTCTATAACTTTTTCAGTTTTCTTGTCAGATTTTTCTTCTGTTTCTTCTTCTTGCTTAACTTCAACTTCCTCTTGAGCAGTCTCTTCTATAACTTCAGATACTACTTCGGTTTTTGCTTCCTCAAGAGTTTCTTCTATCCCGTCAGATTCTGTTTCAGCTTTTACTTCCTCTACCTTTTCTTCTTTCACTTCTTCAGCTTTTTCTTCTACAGCTTCCTGTACAATCTCTTTCTTTTCTTCTTTGGCTTCTTCAGGTTTTTCTACTTTCTTTTTTTCTTGCACAAGATTTTCTTTGATAACCTTTCTCTTTTCTGATTTCTGATTCACTCTCTCTTGATGTAATTCCACAAATTCATTGAACTCATTTTTATCTCGAGCAAAGAAATATGCCTTTACACTTAAGATCAAGCGTCTGTTTTCCAGATCAAGCTCAATAACTTTAAGAGGTAATTTTTCATCAATTTCAAAAGCCATTCCTGCTTTTTTGAGACCAGGAATTGCCAGATGCGAAAGAGGGATGAATCCTTCAACAGCATGCTCATCGACATCGACATCAACCAAAACACCTTTTGCAATGATCTTAACAATTTTTGCTTTTACTTCAGTATTAATTGGAAGCCTCTGATCAAGGTTTTCCCAAGGATCAGAATGTAATTGTTTGATGCCTAGTGCGATCCTGTGTAATGTTTTATCTATAGAAAGTACTTTAACATCGATCACATCATTCTTCCTTAAAACTTCTTTTGGATGATAAATACGTTTTGTCCATGAGATATCTGAAATATGGATCAATCCTTCAATATCTTCTTCGATCTCAATAAACACACCAAACGGAGTTATACTTTTTACAATACCTTTGATCTTGGTGTCAACCGGGTATCTATCTTCGATAGTAAGCCACGGATTTGGTTCCATCTGTTTAACACCAAGAGAAATTCTTCTCGCATCTTTTGAAGTAGAAAGAACTATAGCCTTTAATGAATCTCCTTTTTTAAACAATTGTTTTGGGTGTTTTATCTTTTTTGTCCAACTCATTTCTGAAACATGTACAAGACCTTCTACACCAGACTCAAGTTCTACAAAAGCACCATAATTGGTAATATTCACAACTTTACCAGATACTATTGTACCCTCAGGATATTTTGTTTCAATATTTTCCCATGGATGTGGAACAAGTTGTTTTAAACCAAGTGAAACTTTTTCATTCTCTATATCAAATTTCAGTACTTTAACTTTAACTTTGTCTCCAATATTCAACATATCGGAAGGATGTTTGATGTGTCCCCAGCTCATATCTGTAATATGTAGCAGACCGTCGATTCCACCCAGATCAACAAAAGCACCATAATCAGTAATATTTCTTACTTCACCATCAAGCTCTGCACCTTCAGATATATCTTCTTTAAGCTCTTCCAGTCGTGAGTGCTGTTCTTCGATAAGAACCTGTTTTCTGGAAACGATAATATTCCTACGGTCTTTATCAATTTTAATAATCTTGAATTCACTTTCTTTTCCGATGAATTGATCTAAGTTCGGAATTGGTTTTGTGGATATCTGTGATCCGGGTAAAAACGCTTCTAGGTTTTCTAATTCACATATCATTCCACCCTTAACACGACGTTTGAGAATTCCGGTAACGGATTTATTCTCTTCCATGGTCTTTTCAAGTTTCTCCAAATTCAGATAAAAATCTGCTTTCTTTTTGGAAAGTCTAAGTCTACCAATACCATCTTCAACAGAATCAATATAAACTTTGATTTTACTGTTTACTTCCGGTAAATTGGAATTAGAGAATTCGCGAATAGAGATCGCACTTTCAGATTTGAAACCGATATCGACAAGAACTGAGCGTTCATCAACACTCACAACGATACCTTCAACAATTTTTCCCTGTTCAAATTTTTTGAAATGTTCATCAAGTAAAGATTCCATGTCTTCAATATCATCTTTACTTGTTTCTTTTTTTTCTTCTTTCTTTTTTTCCTCTTTTACTTCGCTTTTCTTTTCTTTAGATTTTTCTGTAACTTCAGGTTGTTCTTCTTCCGTTTTTTCGATAGTTTCATTAGTTTCTAAAACTTCAATTTGATCGTTAACAAACATTATTCCTCCTTGAAACCAGGAATATCCTCGATATTATCGACTTTATTAATATTCCCTATACACTTTAAAATTTCATTGTACACTTCCACAATAACCCAGTCGGGTGTAGAAGCTCCAGCCGTTAAACCAATATCCTGCTTATCTTTGAACCACTTTTTATCAATTTCACAAGCTATCTCAATATGGTACGTCTTTACAAAACTCTCACAAATTTTGGCAAGCATTTTTGTATTTGAACTATTTTTACCTCCTACAACTATCATTACATCACTCTCTTTAGCCAGAGCTAATGTTGAATTCTGTCGGATGGTTGTAGCATTGCAAATAGTGTTTATAACACGTAATTCGTGACATTTTGGAACTAATCTTGTTACCAGTTCCTGAAGATCTTCAACTCTTCGGGTCGTCTGAGAAATAATTCCAACTTTTTTAAATTGTTTATCCGCAAGTTCATCCGCATTTGCCACGATCATTACGTCCTGATCCACATATGAACGTAGTGCTTTAACTTCCGGATGATTGCGATCTCCTAAAATAATCAACTCATAACCATCTACTGATAATGATTTAGCATAATCCTGTGTTTTTGAAACATAAGGGCAAGTAGCATTTATTATTTCTATATTATTCTTTTTTAGATCATCCAGAATTTCTTTTTTTATACCATGTGATCTGATTATAGTAGGACGCCCTTTTATCTGTTCTATGTTATCAACTTTAAATATTTTTTCACTCTCTAGTTTTGCAACCATCTGCGGGTTATGAATAATTGGACCTAAAGTAACAATTTCATGATTATC
>JAQICU010000138.1 GCA_027858325.1 Candidatus Cloacimonadota bacterium | reverse complement strand
GTATAATCTACGCCTGCCCTAAAAAGAGTGAAAAATCCTACTCACTGTATATTTCTATAAGAATTTACCTGACCATAAACTCCTGTTATGAAATAATCGGAATTCATAAGGTAGTGAATATTTGCAGTAATTTCCTTGGTTGATCTCTCGAATTATTGAATTTTTCCAATTCCTATCGATCCACCACTCGCAATTCCGTAAGATAAGTCTACATTATATGTTTTTGCTTTTTAATATCTAGAATTTCAGTACTGAGTATCTGAGATAATATTAATTACAAGATAATTACTAAAATACATTTTTCAAAATGTATCTTCTTAACAAAACAGTCATAGCCTTTCTTTAAACCATTTGCTCAGATGATCATAAATTTCAATATCAGTTTGTGGAATATAAGTACGTGCTGGAATTGTATCCTTAAAATACTGACCATATCTCTTTGTGAATATTCTGTTATCCAGCACCAAAACAACTCCACGGTCAGTTTTATGCCTGATAAGTCTGCCAAAGCCCTGCCGATATTTTAATAAAGCATTAGGAAGCATGTAGTGCATGAAGCTGTTCTTCCCTTCTGCTTCCAGCTTTTCCAGATAAGCTTCTACGATAGGCTCGGAAGGAACCATAAAAGGTAATTTATATAAAACCAGTAATTGCAAAGATTCTCCAGGTACGTCTACCCCTTCCCAAAATGAATTAGTTCCAAATAGAACGGAATTCTTATTTTTCTGAAATTCCTTTAACATTGCAGAGCGTCCCAAGCCCTTACCCTGTGTAAGTAATAAAATGTCTTTACTGTACATCTCTTCACTCAAAGTATCATAAGCTTCATTAAGATTTTTGTAAGACGTATAAAGTACCATTGTTCCAGCTTTTGTGATTTCAACAGCATTCCGTATTATCTCAATACTCTGTGAAGAGAAAAATCTATCTTTAGGATCCGGAAGAAATCCGGCAACCAATACCATGGTCTGTTTCTGATAATCAAATGGAGATTTTACAACCAGCTCATGAACATACCCTTCTTCTAGAAGGTTTAATCCCATTCGATTGGCAAAGTACTTGAAATTATCCCGGATTGCAATCGTCGCAGATGTAAAAATAACTGAATCCACTGTTGAATATAATTTATCATTGAAGATCTGATCTACATTCAACGGACAATAAACCAAAACGCCGGAAGGATATTTTTTATCGTTGGTTTGAAATGACTCCATCCAGAAAGCAAAATCTTTTAATTCTGGATTATAAATTGCAGAAAGCGTATTATGATATTCTGAGATCACATTCATAATGCTATCTAAAGCTTCTTTATGTTTATCGTATTGAATAAAACGTTGTTTATTTACATCGCCAAAAATATTTTTTACTTTCATAAAGCTTCGTGAAAATTCCTGCCAGAAAATTATGATCTTATCAAGATCTTCAGTAAGAAAGGCATGATCTTCCATATTTGTGATCCGCAATTTTCCATAACTGCCTTTTTCAGTAACTACATTACCAATTTTTTTAAAGAACTCAGCAAAAATTTCTTTTTTATCATCAATTAATTTTTCTGTTTCTTCAATCCTTAAAAGCAATTCCTTCTTAGAGGGGAAATCACTTTTTATAGAATCTGTTCGTAACCTAACCAAAATTCCACTTTGATATTTGTTATAAACTGAATGAAGTTGATGGAAGAAGTTATTGAAATCAGGATAGGAAAGACTTATACCAAGTTCGGCAGGAGCAAGATGCGGTAAGTTATGAGCTTCATCAATAATTAGATTATCAAACTCACCCAGGACTGCATTTTCACTTTGCATATTAGCTAGAAGAAGGTGATGGTTTATGATCACAAGATTTGATTCTTCTGCTGTGACTCGAATATCCATCAAAAAACAACTTTTAAAATGTGGACATCTCTTCTTCCGGCAAAGGAAACTATCGGATGATACTTTTTTCCAAACTCTTTTATCTCTATTCGCATTAAACGAACTGTTCTCCGAAATATCTCCAGTTTTGGTAAACTCCTTCCAAACGATCAAATTCATATATGAGCTTACCTCCTCTGTGGAGATGATCTTATCCAAATCCAAAGCAGTTTCCAGCCATCTCTTTTCACAAATGTAATTTCCTCGTCCTTTAAGAAGAGTTGCTTTGAATGGAATATTAACACAATCTTTAACAATTGGTAGATCTTTGTAAAAAAGTTGTTCCTGAAGATTTTTTGTATTTGTAGAAATAATCACTTTCTTATTTTCATAATTGGTGTATTTAATAGAAGGGATCAGATAAGCCAGAGATTTTCCAACACCCGTTCCCGCTTCAACCAGTAGAAATTCTTTTTTTTCAAAATTATCCAGAACTGCCTTTGACATATCGATCTGACCTTCGCGCAGCTCATATTTATCAAAGTGCTTACTAAAAACTCCATCCACACAAAAAACAGTGTAAATTGAAAGATCTTCTACTTTCCCGGGTTTGTGTTTAATATAATTTCGATTATGGAAATCAATACCGGATTTCTGTTTTGTGAGAAGAGCTGTCTTTTTTTGATGCTCTACAATTTTATCCAAAAACCGTGATAAACCAATGTTATTCGATTTAATATTGGATACTTCAAATATCCTGTGATTAACCCTCATGGGAATATTTTTCAGGATAAAATCAATAAGCTTTAGGAGAATTTTGCCTGTAGCCTGGGCATCAAATATTGCACGGTGGGCATTTGAGAGATCGATCTTAAAATATTCAGCTACTGTACCCAATTTGTGATTAAGAATAAATGGTAAATAAATTCTGCTCAGATCAAGTGTATCCAGGGTTTGATTGAAAATTTTAGGTAATCCTTTTTCTTTGAATTTTGTGTTCAAAAATCCAATATCAAAAGATGTGTTATGACAAACCACAATATCATCTTTAAGAAATTCAATAAGAGATGTCAGCGCATCTGTTAGATTCTCTCCCGATACCAATTGTTCATCCGTAATATTTGTAAGTCGTTTTATAAATTTTGGTACAGGTTTTTTTGGTTTCACAAAAATTGAAAAACGATCTTTTTCTTTACCCTTTTCAAAGCGGACTGCTCCGATTTCAATTATTTCATTTTCGACAAAGTCAAAGCCTGTAGTTTCAATATCAAGTGCAATAAAGCTAAATTGATCTTTCATGAACCATCCTAATAATATTTGTTAATATAAATGGGAAAAAGTTACTTTCTTATCCCAAAACGCTGCATTTTCTTAATTAGCCCCTGCCTGCTCAAACTAAGTGCTTTTGCAGCTTTAGTCTGATTATCTTCATACTCATCAAGAGCTTGTAAAATCATTTCTTTTTCCAATTTTTCTACTGCGTCTTTCATTGATCTGTTTTCTAATAATTGTACTGTTTCCGTATGCTGTTTATAATGGAAAATCTCTTCGGAAAGGTCGGAAGCTTTAATCGAAGAATCTATTTCCGAAAGCGTGATAGCCCTTTCAATTTCATTTTCTAGCTGTCTGATATTTCCTGGCCAACTATAATTCATGAGATATTTCATAGCTTCTTCAGTAATACCATTAACTTTTTTATTGATCTTCTGACAGTATTTATCTAAGAAGTGAACAGCTAAAAGTGGAATATCGGATTTTCTATCCTGAAGAGAAGGAACATCAATTTTGATTACGTTCAGTCTGTAGAATAAATCTAATCTGAATTCACCACTATCAACTCTATCTTTTAGCGAAACGTTCGTAGCGCAGATCACTCGTACATCCACATTATGCGTCTGAGTAGAACCAACCCTTTTGATCTCTCCCCCTTGTAGAAATCTGAGAAGTTTCACTTGAGTAGAAAGACTTATGTCTGCGATCTCATCCAAGAAGAACGTTCCACCATCTGCTACTTCAAAAAGACCTTTCTTATCATGTGTTGCACCAGTAAAAGATCCTTTTACGTGCCCGAATAATTCACTTTCCAATAAAGTTTCCGGTAAGGCACCACAATATTGTGCTACAAATTGTTTATTACGCCTATTGCTATTGTAATGAATAGCTCTTGCAATAAGCTCCTTTCCTGTTCCACTTGGTCCTTCTACAAGAACTGAAGTTGGAGTGTTTTTTATCTTTTCGATCATGCGAAATATTTCTTGGATTTTCTTACTTTTTCCAATAATATTTGCAAAAGTACTGGAAGAAGCTAATTCCTCTCGAATACTTTCATGAGATTTTTGTAAATTTTCAAATGAAATATTTTCTACAATTACAACAATCTGATTACAAAGTGCACTTATCAGATTAACCATCCTTTCGGTGAAATAATGTGATCCATGTTTAGTAAAAAGACAAACTATACCCTTTTTATCATTTCTAACTATAAGTGGAAAGAAAATTATGTTATTATATTCTGGTGCAAAATGTGGTTGTTTATAATTCTGGTTCGATCCCTTTTTGTAGGTTTCATCAATCAATTCCATGAGCTTTGGAAGATCATCATCTCCTCCAGAAATTCCTTTCAAGATAACATACTCCCAGGAGTCCTTCACCATTTTATTATTATAAAGTGTAAATATTCCTCCTTCTGCATCTGCTAAATCTACTAATTTATCCAAAGCCGTTTCGATTAATAAATCAAAATTAGTAATATCATTAAGTTCCTGAGTTATCTCATAGAACTGATTTAGAAGTGTTTCCTGAACTTTGGATTCTTTAAGTTCAGCAGAATATTTTTTAGTAACTTTCTTAATCAGAATTTCATTTCGTTCCAGAATCTTTATTGCGCCTAAACCTTTTATCAATTTGATGTTATCATTCAATATCTGTAATGCCTGCTCCCATTCTTCTTCTTCCAAAAGTAGAGAGGCAAAATCATAATTAGCTTTAGCAAGCTCAATATTGCTATTTGATTTTACAAAATACTCAATAGCATCTCTCAGTAAATCTAATGCTTTTTTTCTATCATCTTTTTCCAGTAATGAACGAAGATAGAAACATTTTCCTAAATAATAATCATTTTCGATCTCTTCAGCAAGTTTTTGAGCAGAATCTAAATAGTAATGTGCACTTTCATAGTTCCTGGTTTCAATAAAATAAGAAGCCTGGTTTAAAGCTCCCTCGATTATTTTATCTTTTGCATTTAAGCTTTTAAAATAATCGTAACTTTCTACCAAATATGCATAGGCTTCCTTGAACTTATGAAGAGAAGTTAAAACACTTCCCAGGTTACCATAAAGTTCTGCTTTCATAGATTCATCAGTAATGCCAGGTAAAAGCTCTAAACTTTTTGAATAATATTCATATGCCAGATTAAATTCTCCACGTTTCTCAAAAAGTTCACCCAAATTAATATAAGATTTTATTAATCCTTCTGAAAAATTGGAATCTTTAGATTTTTTTTCCGCTTGTTCATAATACTCAATCGCCTTTCGGAAATTGCCCGATTTAAAGAAAAGCGCACCTAGATTATTTAATACCGAGATCACATTTTTATACATATTGAATTCTACTGCAATCCCTAATGAATTATTAAATGCTTCTTCTGCTTTCTCGTATTTTCCATTATTCATATAAGAAACGCCAATATTGATATAGATGCTGATAGTTTTGAATTTGTCGTTCAGTAATTTTTGTATTTCCAAAGCTTCCTTAAGAGAATTAATAGATTTTTTGTAATCTCCCCTGTCCTCATACAAACTACCAAGATTACATCGGGAGGCCGAAATTCCACTTAAATTATACCTTTCTTTTTCAAATTTTAAGCTTTTCTGGTAAAGTTTTTCAGCATTTTGCATCTCACCTTGGAACATTGCCAGTACACCCAGATTATTGTAAATTGCTGCTAATCCTTCGATATTATTAATTTTAGAATAAAGCGTTTCAGCTTCATTAAATTCATTTTCTGCCCTTTTCCAATCATCGGTATAATACGCAATCTTTCCTTTTTGTTTTCTAAAATCAGCTTTAATTTTGAAACGAATATTGGCATCTTTGATCTGATCTGATATTTGCAGAGATATTTCTGCCAATTGCATAACCTCATCCATTTTTTCTAAATCCAGTAGGATTTCCGCTTTCAGTAAACTAGTTTTCAAGTTTAGTTCAATATCATCAGAATCTGAAGAATATTTTTTTAACAATTCTAATGCAAAAGCTGAAGAATTCATGGTATACAGAGCCTCTGCAAGGCTATAAACAACTTTACCTAAGGGCAGTAAGTTTTCAACAGCAAGTTTAAGAGCTTCTCGGAAATGTTCAGCAGCGATATCCAATTTTCCAAGCACTCTATTTGCTTTTCCTAAATTGAGAAGAATTTCTTTTTTCTTTTTTGGTTCAGTAATTAATTTAAGATACAATTTATATACC
>JAQICU010000210.1 GCA_027858325.1 Candidatus Cloacimonadota bacterium | reverse complement strand
AGTACGCATCACGAAAAATTACAAAGCGCAATTTACTGCTGCTTTTACGGTAATTTCTTACCCAACCACGTAACGTTACTTCCTGTCCAATATGGTCTTTTATCTCTTTTAATGTTATTAATTTCATCTATTTCTCCCAACAATTATTTCTTATTAATTTTATTCACGATCTCTAATGCAACTTCTAACGCCCGGGTTCCGGCTCTTCCATCAACCACCGGATTTATATCTGCTTCAACCGCATGGATGAAAGACTCAAGCTCTATTGTTAAAGCATCTTTCCCGCGATCGGAAGCATTCACCTCCACGATGTCAACAACATCTTTTGTATCAATATTTTCATAATTACCCATCATAATCTTAGGTAGAACTTTATATAAGTTTTTTGACTTTTTAACATGTTTGACGCTTTTATCTTGAAAATCGATTGAGAAATAAGCATCTTTTTGGAATATCCTTAACTGCCGAGAGCGTTTCAACGAAATCCGACTGGCAGTTATATTGGCAACTGCTCCATCTTCAAATTCTATTCTTGCATTTGCAATATCTATGCTTTTAGTCATCACACCTGCTCCACTGGCACTAATGTGTTTTACTTTGCTTTCCATAAAAGAAAGAATCAGATCAATATCGTGGATCATAAGCTCAAGTACAACAGGTATATCAGTTCCACGCGGTGTAAATGGAGCGATACGGTGACATTCCATAAATATCGGATCCTTAACTTTATCTTCGATCTCCATGATAATCGGATTGAATCTTTCAATGTGACCGACTTGAATTTTCAGTTTTTTTTCATCAGCCAACTCGATGAGATCTTCTGCTTGCTGTAGAGTTTCAGTTATTGGTTTCTCAATGAATACGTGGATTCCTCTCTTCAAAGCCTTTTCTGCTAATTCAAAATGTGATATGGTGGTAACAACATTAAATAGAACGTCAATTTCATCAAGAAGTGTATCAAAATCTTTAAACGAATTTGTACCCAGTCTGGTAGAGATCTCCTCAGCCCGTTTCTTATCTATATCATAGAGTCCTACAAAATTACATTTTGTGCTCTCATTTAAAATCCTGGCATGATTCTGTCCAAATTGACCTACACCGACAATTCCTACTTTTAACATCTAAGCTCCTTAAAGATAATGATAAAGCTAAATTCAAATTTTTTAGTAATTACCTTGTGTCAAGCAAAGAAATATCAGCAATAAAAGTATATGAGATCAATTTGTTTTTACAGAATAAAGTGATTATTCATTTTTTTCTTCTTGCAACAACTCTTTCTTGACACTGCATTCTTTACCGAAATGATTGTTTTTGAATTTAATAATGTTTGGAGATAAAATGAATAAAGTGCTTTTATTAATACTCGATGGATACGGCATCAATGAACAGGAATACGGTAATGCAATTGCTGCTGCAGATACACCAAATCTGGATAAATTCCGCTCACAAAATCCGGAAGGAAGACTTACTGCGAGCGGACTAGATGTAGGGTTGTTAAATGGTGACATGGGCAATTCTGAGGTAGGGCATCTAAATATTGGAGCCGGTCGGATCGTTCATCAGATGAATTCACTTATCATGAAGAAAATTGAGGATAAGTCCTTTTTCAGCAATAATAAACTACTTGATGCCATAGATCATGTTCAGGTCAACAGATCTAAACTTCATATTATGGGTTTGCTTTCAAATGGAAATGTTCATAGTAATATTAATCACATTTGGGCATTATTAGAACTTTGCAAAGAAGAAGGAATAAAACAAGTTTATTTTCACGCCTTCATGGATGGAAGGGATACTTTGCCAAATTCTGGAATTGGTTTTATTAAAGAGTTCCAACAAAAAGCTAATGAAATTGGGATTGGTAAGATAGCAACTATTTCCGGTAGATATTATGCTATGGATCGTGATAACCGCTGGGATAGAATTGAAAAAGCATATAAAGCAATTGTTCATGGAGAAGGTGAATTATTCTCAGACCCGATAGATGCAATGCAAAAAAGTTATGATAATAAGATTACTGATGAATTTATTGTTCCTAAAGTTATAATTGAAAATGGAGCACACATTGCAAATGTGACTGATAATGATGCGATAATCGCTTTTAATTTCCGTGCTGACCGCATGAGACAAATCACACGCGCGTTTAAAATTCCCGGATTCGAAGTGTTCAAAACAATTGCTTTTAATAAACTTAAATTTGTGAGTTTCAATGAATATGATATTAAATTCAATAAGTTTGTTTCAGTAGCATTCAGACTTCAGAAATTAAAAAACATTTTAGGTGAAATAGTTTCGGCAAATGGTCTAAAGCAATTACGTTTAGCAGAAACAGAAAAATATGCTCATGTTACATTCTTCTTTAATGGTGGTGTGGAAAAACCTCTTAAGAATGAAGATAGAATTTTGGTAAATTCACCTCGGATTGCAACCTATGATCTACAACCGGAAATGAGCGCATTTGAAGTTAAAGATAAGCTTATCTCAGCTCTTAAAAAAAATAAGTATTCATTAATAGTTACGAATTTTGCTAATTGCGATATGGTGGGACACACAGGAATTTTCAGTGCTGCTGTGAAAGCTGTAGAAGCTGTTGATCAATGCATTGGTGAGATCATCCCGATTGCTAACGAGCACAATTATAATATTCTTCTTACTGCTGATCACGGAAATGCTGACAAAATGATTGATGAGAACGAGAATTCCTTCACTGCTCATAGCTTGAATAAAGTTCCAATCGTCATTTCTTTAATGGATAAAAAAACAAAAGTAGCGGATGGTAAACTGGCTGATATTGCACCGACAATTCTAAAGATCATGGGAATTCCCAAGCCAGATGAGATGACAGGAAAATGCCTAATTTAAAATTTAGGAGAAATAATGAAATCAGTTGATAGGATCGATATTAACAAGAAAAGATCTATCCCAGCAGCAACAAAAATAATTTTGATGTTGGCTGTTATTATGGGTTTTCTACTTCATACTTGTTGGAAGAAAACTCAAGGTAATAATCTGCAAATATCTGATATCCAGCTTTCTAACATAACTCGTGTAAGTCTAGATGTTTCCTTTACAATTGCCAGTCGAGCGAATATAGAACTGGAAAAATCTTTTATGATCGAGATCTATACAAAATCAGGAGAACTGCTTGCTAACAAACTCACACACATTTCCATTCCTCCAAAAACCAGGAAGAGATATATCAAGGTTTTGCAGAAATTCAATATGCCGCTTAATGATCCTGATGATATTGGTGATTTCAAGGTTTACGTTTATAAATAGGAAGCTGAAATGAAGAGAATTTTATTAGTCATACTTTTATTTTTAATGATGAATCTGGTCTCTGCTGAAAATATTAATATTGAAACCATAGAAACATTATCAAACGATCAGCAAATATCAAATGATTCGCTTTTTACAATCATCTCAAATTGGCAAAATTATTCTCAACCACAAGAAACAGATATTTTTCTTTTGGAACACAATCAAGTTAATGACACATTGGCTGCACCATACGTAGTTTATATTCCAAAAGGTTACGATTGTAAGAAGAAAACTCCACTCGTGATCTATCTTCACGGTGGTGTGAGCACAAAAGAATTTCATGAAAAACCCGTAGAATACGCAGAGCAGAATTATTTCACAGAATTTGGAAAAGAGAATGACTGGATTGTCGTATATCCGATGGGAAACAATGAAACTGCCTGGTGGAATTTGGCTGGTATTAATAATTTAAAAACCCAAATTAGAAAGTTAAAATCTCAATATAATATCGATGACAACAAGATCTATATTTCAGGTTTTTCGGACGGCGGTTCCGGTTCATTTCATCGAGCTCTCAAGGCACCTGATGATTTTGCTACATTTTATCCTCTTAATGGAATGATCTCCGTAGGAAGTGCTGTTACACAAATTCCGGTATATCTTCCAAACTTTAAAAACAGCTCCGTATACGCAGTCAATACTGACGAAGATGGACTCTATCCTGCCAAAGAAATGCGGAAATTCGTTGAACTTTCTTTGGAAGCTAATGCTGACATATTCTATAAAGAATATTGGGGTATCGGGCACTCATTTGATTATGCTCATGATGAACTTCCAATACTATTTGAGAATATGAAAACAAAGACCAGAGATATTTTTAGTCCTGAAATTTATTGGGAAACGTCTATGCTCGAATATGGTAAATGTGATTGGCTTCAGATATTAGAAATTGATACTTTGTCAGCTCCAAAAGAATGGCAGAAAGAATATAATATGGAAATTGCTGACGAAAGAGTTTCCTTCGGATTTTATAATGACCGTGAATATGAGGATTACGGAACCAGACTATCAAAGATTGTACCAGGATCTGCAGCTGATTCAATGGATTTATCAGAAAATGATATAATTATAAAAATGGATGGGATTGAAGCTGAAAATATTAGAAAATTAATAGAGTTACGAAGTGAGAAAAAACGCGGAGATAAATTTGCTTTAACCGTTCTACGAGCTGATAAAGAGATTCAATTATCTGGTCAATTTCCAGAGGTTACTCATAATAATGCTTTGAATTATTCCAAACCTTCCGGAGCTGTTAAAGCAGTCTATTACGGTAATCATTTTGATATTGAAACTTCCCGAGTTTCTCAGATCGCTTTATATATTCATCCGCAGATGATAAATCTGGATATCCCTGTTGTTGTTGCAATAAATGGAGTTGAAGTGTTTAATAAAACAGTTAAGATCGACCGTGAATTTATGATCAGGAATTTTCTTGAAAACCTCGATAGAAAAGCACTTTGGGTTAATGAAATAATCCTAAACTTAAATTAAATATGAAATATCTTTTAACATTATTAGCTCTGATACTTCTTTTTTCAACTTCCTGTGAGACAACATCACCTGAAGAGCTGGATAAGAATGCGATCCTTGATATTCTGGATTCAATTCAATCTAATTTTAACATGGATGATATTGAAGGCATTATGCAATATTATCATCAAGATTTTCTTCATGATGGTGATGACAACGGGTTTGAGAGAATCAGATGGGAAATACGGTTAAATGATCA
>JAQICU010000116.1 GCA_027858325.1 Candidatus Cloacimonadota bacterium | reverse complement strand
GGCAAGCTTAAGCTAAAAATGGAAATTATCGTAATAATATCGAGATGCTTTTCAATAATGAGATTCAATAGATCAATTATCTTATCAAGTAACATAACGAAAGTAGTGACCATGAGCGAAATAACAAACGGTTTGAAGTTCTCTTTCAGGATGTATCTTTCTAATATTTTCATTTAATTTTTCCAATCATCTGTAAAAATTTACTTTCATTAATTATCTTTATCGATTCTATCTTTTTTGCTTTATTTAATTTTGATCCTGGATTATCACCAACAATAATATAATTAAGATTTTTGCTGACAGCAGAGATTACTTTCCCTCCATTTTGTTCTATCATTTCTTTGATCTCATTTCTACTATGCTTTTCCAATGTACCAGTGATTATAAACTTTGCTCCCTTCAGAATATCTTCCGTTTTAATATTTTCGCTTATCATTTGTATCCCTGCATCCTGTAGGGCTTTTATCATTAGTAGATTATTCTCATTTCGGAAGAATTCATAAACTGATTGGGCAATTTTTTCTCCGATCTCTTCAATTTCGACAAGATCATCATAATCAGCATTAATAATCTCATCAATGCTCTTAAAATGTGAACTGAGAATTTTGGATATTTTTGCTCCCACATAACGTATTCCAAATCCAAAAAGTATTTTATGAAATTTCTGGGTTTTAGAATGTTCAATGGCATTCTTTAGATTTTCAGCAGATTTTAAGCCTTGTCTTTCATATTGTTGGAATTCATCAAAATTGATATGATAAATGTCCTGCACTTTATTAATCTGTCCGTGCTCAATTAACTGCTTAACAACAGCTTCACCTAATCCATCAATATCTACTGCTTCACGTGAAGCAAAATGTTGAATCCTTCTTTGAATTTGAGCAGGGCAATTGATATTATTGCAATAAGAAATTACTCCCTCTCTCTTTAATAATGTTTCGCATATTGGGCAAGTTTTGGGGAATTCAATTTCCTTAGAACCTGATTCTCTTTTTTTAATATTCACATCAATAATTTTTGGGATTATTTCACCTGATTTTATTATTGTTACATAATCACTGATCCGCAGATCGAGACGTTTTATTTCATCTTCATTATGCAAAGTTGCATTAGAAACTTTTGAACCGGAAATGGAAACAGGCTTTAATCGTGCTACTGGAGTTACAGCTCCTGTTCTTCCAACCTGGAAATCAACATCCAGTAACTGTGTTTCTACTTCCTCGGCTTTAAATTTGTAGGCAATAGCCCATTTAGGGGATTTGGAAGTAAACCCAAGTTTTTGCTGAAGTTGGAAATCGTTAACTTTTATTACTAAACCATCAATCTCGTAGTCCAGATTATATCTGGAATGTTCCCATATTTCACACTGATTTGCAATCGAGACTATACCTGTAACAAATCCTGATTCTACTACGTTTAAGCCTTGCTTATGTAAAAAATCTAATAGTTCATATTGAGTTTTTATCTGGGGATCATTAAATAATCCTACGGAATAGAAAATTGAATTTAATTTTCTGGAAGCAACGATTTGCGCATCTTTTAATTTAATAGAACCCGCAGCAGCATTACGGGGATTTGCAAAAATTTTCTCCCCATTTTCATCCCGTTCATTATTTATTCGTTCAAATTCCTGTTTAGGAAGATATATCTCGCCTCTAATTTCAATTGGTTTCTTATAGGATATTTCACTCGGAATAGATTTTATGGTCTTAATATTTTCGGTTACATCTTCACCTTCAAAGCCGTCACCGCGCGTTGTTGCATATTGCAACTTACCATTTTCATAATAGATTTATACTGAATCCATCTATCTTCAATTCAGTAGTTACAGCTAATGCTCGGCCATCTATTTTTTTTATATTATTAATAAATTGTTCTATCTCATCCAATGAATAAGCATTTTCCAGACTATACATGCGGATTTTATGTGGAATGATTTTATTATTCCCTGAAATGTCTGAGCCAATTATTTTCGTAGGAGAATTATCAACTTTATATTGAGGATATTTTTGTTCAAGATATTGTAATCTTTTTACTAATTTATCAAATTTGAAATCAGAAATCTCTGGCTGTATTTTTTTGTAATATAGATTGTTGTGATAAGCAATCTGCTTTCTTAACTCAGCAATTTCTTCTTCAATAAACAGATCGTCCAAAATATATCCTCCAGAATTTTGACAAACATTGGATTTAGGTAATTTAAAGCAATCTTTTTTTGCGTTTACTAAAGGTTTTATATCCGTTTTTTATTAATCCATTAATAATAACTTGTTAAAATGTTTTATTTAAGCTGGGCTTAATATAAAAAAATGCCGGATCATTAATCGATCCGGCACAATTAAATATATTATTAAATTATAGTTTGTATGAAATGCCTAAATTAAGATATCCAAATCCATAACCTAACTCAGCATAAACAGCCATTTTAGGATTGAAGAAATATCTTGCACCACCATAAAAACCATACATCATGTAACTTGTTCCTGCCGAAGTGCCATATACGTCATCCCCTGAGAAACTAACAATATTGTAACCTAACATTAAACCACCATAAGGATCAATCTTTGGTGACTCAAGTTTTAAATGATAGGCAGCACGACCACCTAATACAAAATATGTATAAGTCCATTTATCACCCGTCCAATAACTTAAGCCATATTCAGATTTTGCAATTCCTATTAATCCACCAAAAGATATAGGAAAGCCTTCTATTTCTTTTGCAATATCAAAACTTATGCTTATTGGAGGAATAACAACATCTCCATAAACACCAACCATTCCAAAACCTAAGCCGGCTTGAACAATTTTTTCACCTGGTTGAAATGCTGTCGGATATTCAGCATTCAGACTTATTACAATGACAGCAATAAACAATAAAACAATTAATTTTTTTTTCATTTGTTTCTCCTTTTTTAATTTTGAGCGTATTTAGTTATGTTATATTTGTATGTCAAGTATATTTAGGAATAAGCAACAAAAAGAGGCTCCTTTAATAGGAGCCTTGGATAAAAGAAGAGAGTGAGAGTATTTAAAGATGGCGGCGACCTACTCTGCCATTCCGTCGCCG
>JAQICU010000090.1 GCA_027858325.1 Candidatus Cloacimonadota bacterium | reverse complement strand
GATAATCTAGAAGAACTTATGACAAGTGAAATTCCAACAACAGATCCAACTTTAACTACTATCGAACCTGGTGGTTTTCTTGTGTTATGGGCAGATAAAGAACCGGAACAGGGAATTCTGCATCTCGATGATGTAAAACTATCTGGTGACGGTGAACAAATCGGGCTTACAGATACAGATGGTACAACAGTTCTGGACTCATTAACTTTTGGAGCACAAATGACTGATATCTCTTATGGCAGAGTCAGTGATGGTGGCGACACATGGGGATATTATGGTGCAGGTTATGCTACAATGCCCACACCTGGTGCTGCCAACGGCACTGGTGATGCACCCGAAGTAATGCTTTATATCAATGAGTTTTTAGCAAGTAATGATGCTTGTTATGCAGATCCATACGGCGAATTTGATGATTGGATCGAGATCTACAATGCCGGTAATATTGTTGCCAATATCGGTGGAATGTATTTGACTGATGATCCCGAAGATCTGACTAACAGTTTGATCCCGGCAGATAGTTTAGATATTACTGCTATCCCTCCTGGAGAATATTTAATTCTCTGGGCAGATAAGCAGCCGGAACAAGGTGTACTTCATGTAGAAGATGTTAAACTTTCTGGTGATGGTGAATATGTAGCCCTTGTTGATCCAGATGGTATAACTATTATCGATGATTACACATTTGGTGCTCAAACTGAAGATATATCTGAAGGCAGAATGCCAGATGGTGGAACAACATGGCAATTCTTCGATGTACCTACACCGGGTGCGTCAAACGAATAGCAGCAATTAATTATAAAGCAGCAGTGAGCTTTTACTCCTGCTGTTTTTTTTGTTAAGGAAACCAATGAATATTAAATATTTTATATTTGCATTAATGTTATTTGCACTCATTTCTTGCAGTGTACAAGATAGCCCCATGGAACCGCAAGATCAGATTAATTTAGTTTTAGATTTTGTAGTAGAATTGGATATGCCAGAACCTTCCGGTTTAACTTATGATCCCAACACACAAACATTATGGACTGTAAATGATCCTGATAACAATAAAATTTATAATATAAGTTTGGAAGGTGAATTACTGGAAACACTTACTTTTATTGGTGATGATCTGGAAGGCGTAGCATTTGATACAAATACGCTTTGGGTAGCAGATGAACTAACATCTGAGATAATTAATGTTTCTTTGCAAGGGGAAGAATTACAGAGAGTTACATTAGCTGTTTCTCAATATTCAGCAGGTTCTGGCCTAGAAGGATTGTGCTTAGGAGATTCAGGTGAATTTTATCTGCTCAAAGAAAAGGAACCTGGATTATTCATAGAGGTTAGCCATGATTTTACAACTCTCACTGAAACAGAACTATCATTTGCCGATGATTATTCCGGTATTTATTACGATAGTACAAGAGATGGATTCTGGATCGTTAGTGATGAATCTGAGAAGCTATATTTATGGGATTTAACTAATGGCGTTCGAGAACAATATTCATTGAATATACCTAAAGCAGAAGGAGTTGTATTTATTGCTGAAACAAACACATTTTACATCGTAAGCGACTCTGAACATAAATTATATAAATTTCATTTAGAAGAAAATTAGAATATTTTATAATCTTAATTACAACTTAAGTTTTCAACTTCTTCTTCTCGGCTGCTGGGAAGAGAACATTATTCAATATTAATCTGTAACCTGGTGAGTTTTTATGCAGATCGAGAACAGTTTCAGGGTCACCAATTTTATGCTGATAATCCTCCGGATCATGTCCCCCGTAAAATGTGAAAGTTCCTTTCCCATAGTTTCCATGTAAGTATTTCACTTCTTCCAATCCCGGTGATTCTCCCAGAATTATCACACTTTTCTTAACATATTTTTTATGAAAGGAAGTTGTCTGCCCTAAAAAACCGTTGATCACATTTATGTGGCATTGTGTAAGCATTGTTGGAACCGGATCGTATTTTGCAGAGAAATCAAAAAGTTGGAAGAAATCAGCTTCTGCTCCGCGTAATTTGGCATAATCACTTGCATCAATTGTAGAAAATTCATATTTATAAGGATTTGGAAACAACTCAAAATCAGTAAAAGCAAACGTTCGGGAAAAATCTAATTTATTTTGATAGTCTGCATCAATTCCATCTCCATCAAAAACTTCAGTACAAATATCAGTGTTCCCGGATGCAAGAGCAATGTCATAAGTATCGGTTGCAGCACACATGGCAAAAAGGAATCCACCATTCTTCACATAATTACGTATCTTCGCAGCAACAGCATGCTTCAGTTTCCAAACTTTATCAAAACCCAATCTGGAAGCTAACACTTCATTCAAGCGCACATCTTCTTTATACCAGTTTGCATTACGGTAACTTGAATAGAATTTCCCATATTGACCGGTGAAATCCTCATGATGAAGGTGCAGCCAATCGTATTTATCTAATCCCCCCGTAAGAACTTCCTCGTCCCAAACTGTGTCATATTCTATCTCTGCATATGTTAAAGCCAAAGTTACTGCATCGTCCCAGGGCTGCGAATTGGGTGGAGTGTAGATTGCAATTTCAGGTTCTTTCTCCAGAACAACAACATCCATATTATTCTGCTCGATCTCCATCAGAATTGAAGCATACTCCGCAGAAGTAATTTTTTCATAATCTACTCCGCGAATATTGCACAATCCTTTCATCTCCTGAATATCCGGTAGCAGATAGGAACCGCCACGGTAGTTCAAAAGCCATTTAACTGTGATCTCCTGCTTTAAAGCTACAAAAGCGATTCCATAAGCTTTGAGGTGATTGCTTTGCGTAAGATCCATTGGTATTAGTATCTCTGCCGATGCAGAAAAAGTTATTAACAATATTAACATTATTACAATAAATTTCATAATTCTCCTTGTTCCCCGTTCAATCCTGAAGGGATGCTTTTATTTCTTTTTGCACAGACAGGTGTGTCTGTGCTACATAAACTCCGAAAATATCTCATTTGAGATAAAATAAGCTTCCAATTTTAGTTTTATTGTTTCATCATTAATTTCAAGTAAATTTCTAAATTTATGAATTACTCTTTCATATTTTTTTGTAAAATCAGTTTCAAATTTATTCTCAAATTCTTCAAGATCCAGTCCTGAAACTTTACGTAATCCTAAGAAGATAAACTCTTTTTCATGGTTATCTTCATTCAAAATTGATTTATCTCTCATGATCTTATTTTCATCAAGCATTTTGTAATAAGTTTCAAAATTTGCTGAGTTATTGTAGCGATATATTATTTTTTCTTCATCATTTATCCTTCGATACATCCCGATTTCATCGGGACACTCAGAATAATAATTATTTAAATATCCTGCAGCCGATGGACCAAAACCTAGATAATACTTATCATTCCAATAACATATATTATGGTTGGAGATAAAGCCCTCTTTTGCAAAATTGGAAATCTCATAATGCTCATATCCTGTAGAAATCAATTTATTGCGGATCAGATAATAGAAGTCGGAAACTCTTTCATCATTCGGTATTTGATCATTATGGGAAAATAAAGGAACCTCTTTTCCCAAGCTCAGGCAATAAGTAGAAATATGTTCCGGATCAAGTCGGATCATTTCAGCCAAAGAATATTCAACATCCTTTTTAGTTTGATTAGGTAATCCGTAGATCAGATCAAACGAGATATTATTATATCCGTGATCACGTAATATTTTGTAACCACTCTCAATTTTGTCTGCTTTGTGAAGCCGACTCAAAATTCTCAGTTCTTTATCAATAAACGATTGTGCGCCCAAACTTATTCGATTTATTTTTGTGGTTTTTAACTCGTTTACAAATTCATCATTAATGTTTACCGGATTACATTCGAGTGTGATCTCTTCTACAATGGAAATGTCAAATTGTGAAACGATCGAATTTATCTGTTCGGCTGTGAGAAGTGAAGGTGTACCTCCACCAAAGTAAATTGTTTTTGGTTTAATGCAGTATTTCTGTTTAAATAAATTGATCTCTTTAATCAAATATTTAACAAATCTACCGCATGCTTCTAAAGAAAAATTAACAGAATAAAAAGAACAATAACTACATTTTCTCAAACAAAAAGGAACATGAATATAAACATAACGGATCACTTGATCAGCTTGAGTGTTCTTTCCCATCGTATGGAAGATTTTCCTTTGAGATGCCTTTGGTATTTGAGAACAAAATCACGATAAGAATCAATTGGCTTTTCACCAACCGAGAAGGTAACAATTGCAGGAGTTCCGGCTATATCTTCACGCGGCAGGAATCCCCAATAACGGCTGTCACCGCTTACATCACGATTATCACCCATAACAAAATACTGATTTTCAGGGACAGTAACAGGGCCGAAATTATCGCGGCTGCCCATAAACTCATTATCCCAATAAATCCCACCTTCACTGCGTGGGATGTTTCGTCTATCAATATATTGTTCGCTTCCATTTTCATATTCTTCACCATTTACGTATGCTAATTTATTCTTAACCTCAATAACATCTCCGGGCATTCCAATAACACGTTTAACTACATTTTTCTTCTGATGCCATTTTGGAAGCCAGTTTGTTTTATTCAAGTAAATTGGACCTAATATTTTTGCAAAATCTTTTCTTGGTTCAGGTTCTTCTGGATCAGCAGGATAATAGAAGATTACAATATCTCCCTGCTCAGGATCTGTGAAAAAATACTTCAATTTATTCCCAATAAGATAATCACCGATGAGCAGTGTTTTTTCCATTGAAGATGAAGGTATCTTGAAATTCTGGATCGTGTAATTTCTGATGAGCATTGCCACTACAAAGGCAAAAAGTATTGCTTCTAAATAATCTTGAAATACATTTTTTTTTCGTTTTATCTTCTTTACTTTCTTTCTAAACATCTTTTAACCTATCCAAATTTATTAGAAGAAACTTTCTCCTTTTTTGTCTAAATGATGTCAAGCAAAAGCAATATTGTATTAATTATTTTTAATCACTTTTTTCTGGTATTTTATCAATTCCGTGATTCCTTTTTTTGCTTCTTTCAGCATAATTGACAGCTCATCATCATCAAATGGTTCTGCTTCCGCTGTTCCCTGAATTTCAATGAACTTCCCACTTTCCGTCATTACAACGTTCATATCCACATCTGCATTGGAATCTTCCTCATAACAAAGATCTACGACCGACTTTCCATTCACAATACCTACGCTTATCGCTGCCACCCACTCCTTAAATGGATCACCTTCCAATTGGTTATTTTCTTTCATTTTCCTAAAAGCATCATGAAGCGCAACGCTAGCACCTGTGATTGATGCTGTTCTGGTTCCTCCATCTGCCTGGATCACATCGCAATCTATCATGATCTGGTACCCGGGAAATTTGGTTAGATCTACAACTGCGCGTAATGAACGACCGATTAGTCTTTGTATCTCTGCAGTTCTGCCTTTTATTCCCTTACGTTCTCTTTTAAATCTGGAATTTGGAGCACCCGGCAGCATACTGTATTCTGCTGTTAACCAACCTTGCTTTGGTTCTGCTTCTCTCAAGAAGGAAGGAACACCCTTCTCGACTGTTGCCGTACAAATAACTTTTGTATTGCCCGTTTCAATGAGAACCGATCCTGCAGGATGCATTAAATAATATCTTGTTATTTTTGTTTTTCTCTTTTTCATAATATCCTCTTTAGTGAGAAGAAAATCAATTAACTTGCTCTGATGTCAAGTAGAGTCTGTTCAATACTTATTATGCCCATGATTACAATTTAATTAGAAATAAATATGGTGAAATTATCCAAATCATTTGTTGACACAAAACCATTAAATCCCAAAAATAACTTATGAATTTAAGAAGAAAAATACAATTTACATATAAATCTATATGAAAAATCTAAGGAGGATTTATGGAAAATCAAATTTCATTTAGTACCCTGGGAAACGAATGCGTTCACAAGTTTAGAGACAAAATTAATAATGCGGAAAATATTGTTGATCTCAG
>JAQICU010000038.1 GCA_027858325.1 Candidatus Cloacimonadota bacterium | reverse complement strand
TTGATTGGTAAATCTTTCCAGCAAGCCGTAGAAATATTTAATAATCAACGTGACGAATGTAATCCTGTGATCTTGATCGGTGTTCGTAGAAACTGCAAAAAAGGCAATAATAATGAAATGGAAAAGTCTCACGTCATCTTGAATCCAAAATTAAATACGGATTCACACAACGGTAAGTTTGATAAATTTGAAAAAGGCGATTCACTGGTTGTTATTGCTCAATCTTATCCTGATTTATTGAATATGAAATAAAATAATGATCAAAAAAATTCTCATTTATTTTAATCAAAAATTGTGGCGTACGCTTTTTTTAGTGGGAGCCGGAGTACTGTTTGCAGTTACTCTCAGCAGTCTTATTAACATTGAATCTGTAAATCTGCTCAAACAAAAGGTTGCTCTACCTTTGCAAATACTTTATGCAGAATTGATCGGTTTTATCTCCCCTGGACCGCGTTATATTCTTTATCCAATCCTGATAAAATTGCAGGAGTTCGGCGTCAATATTGGTGTGATAATTGCACTTATTTCTGGTCATGTACTCATCGAACCTTCTACTGTACTTGTGGAAACAGGTTTCTTTGGATATCGTTTTCCAATTAAACGATTTGTAGTCTCTCTCATTGTTACATTTCTAGCAGGAATGCTCTCATCCGTTCTGGGTAATTACATATGGTAAAAGCAATTAAGGAACTCGGTCCGGACATCAAAATTGCTTTCCTACTGATAACATTATCAATTATTCTTATGCTGTCTTTTCAGGTTAATTTTTATCAGTTAATATCAGACAATCAAAAAATTATTATCAAGATCATCTACCTTACTGGAGTTGCAATTGCGATTTCTACTGCCATCCATTTTTTAATTCCTGAAGATCTAGCTAAGAAGCACCTGAAAAATAATAAACTGATCTATCTATTTTACGCTACACTTCTGGGTGTTCTTACTCCTGGTCCTGTTTATGCGATTTACCCGATTGTATTGGAGCTCCGCCGTAAAGGGGTTGGCAATGCCATTCTGGTAGCCTATCTTACTGGGCAAACAATTATTGGTCCTGCACGTGCTCCGTTTGAAATTGGTTTTTTTGGTTTGAAATTCTATCTTTACCGCATTCTGTTGGCTCTACTGATGGGTCCAATGGCAGGAATGTTGTTTATAATTTTCTCAAAATTCTGGCCAGATAAGAAAATTATCGAATAATAAAATGCTGATCTTTCTTTTGATTTTTACTGTGGGAATTGCAGCCGGTTTTATAAATACAAGAGCAGGTGGTGGATCAATTCTGGTTCTACCTGTTTTGATTCTGGCGGGAATGCCATCTCCAGTAGCAAATGCAACAAACCGTGTTGCAATTCTTATGCAGAACATAACAGCAACTAATCGTTTTCATAAACATGGGAAGCTTCAAGTGAAACCCGTAATTCACATTATGATAGCAGCAGTGATCGGAGCAATTATCGGTTCGTTTTTTGCCGTTAAAGTTGATTCTGTTTTATTTGATAAAATTCTTGGTTTTATATTTATTTTTATTTTGGTTATGATGCTTCGTCCTAAAAGCAAAAAGGAAAGAAAATCTCTTCCCAAATGGTTGGAATTTCTCATTTTCATTGCAGTTGGATTTTATGGTGGTTTCATTCAGGCTGGAGTTGGTTTTATATTTCTAGCAACTCTGAATCTGATAGAAAAATATGATCTGGTGCATGCAAATGCTGTGAAAACATTTATTGTGATGTGTTACACTCTTTTTGCAGTTATTATCTTCGCATTATCAGGTAAAATTCTTTGGCTGCATGGATTAGTTCTGGCTTGTGGTAATAGTCTGGGTGCCTACCTTGGTGTGAAAGCTGCCGTGAAGAAAGGAGAGAAAGTTGTGAAGATAGTTCTTTCCATTGCCATTGCTATTGCCTGCCTGAAACTATTCGGAGTTTTCAAACTGCTTGGAATGTAGTAAGTATTTCAATTTTACAAATCAATAAAAACCCATCAGAAAACGACGGGGTTCTATTGTACGTATTTCCCTTATTTCAGAAGTATCATTTTTTTAGTTTCTTCATAATTTCCTGCTTTCGAACTGTAGAAATAGATTCCCGAAGAAACTGAGTTGCCATTAGTGTCTTCTCCATTCCATAAAAACGAATTCTGTCCAGCCGGATAGTTTTCGGAAGCTAATGTTCTTATAAGTTCTCCTTTGATATTGTAAACATTTAAAGTGATCTTTCCTGTATTTAACAGATCGAAGCTGATAGTTGTCGTAGGATTAAAAGGGTTCGGATGATTTTGATGAAGTTGTGTAATTGCAGGAAGAATTGCTTCTGCCTCTATAGGAGGTACTACCGTTAATGTGACAGGGATCTCCAGATAACCTTCATCCTCATCATTGTTGATGATATGCAGATTAGCCTCATAAATTCCATTACTCAAATTGGTCGCATCGAAAGTAACATTAATATAAGATGTGATTCCCGGTGCGATGGTTCCATTTGTAGTGCTGCAATAAAGCCATCCTTCATTTATACCATCATCAATTTTATAAAGAGGACCGTCCCAGTCACTCAACCACAGGTCAAAGCTGTCATGGGTAATAGAATAGGTTTCTCCTGCATCGGGTGGAGTAAACTGGGTAATAAACTGGGCAGTTCCAGAACTGCTATCCAAGTTGAATTGTGTCGTATTAGAACCCCAATAATCTATACTCCATAAATGCTCGTTTTCATGTTCTGGTACCCAGACGATTTGTTCTGATTTACCACCAAAACTCGAGGTAAACATTTCAATTACAGCACCGGTATTATCTAACCTGTAGAAAGTTGGATTTGCCAATGCTATATCGTTTACAATGAAGTAGGTTCCATCCCAGGTTAATGCTGGATATCCTACAAAAGGACAACTGAATGAACCACCGGCAGGTGTACCATCAAGATTATATGAGAATACTTCTCCGTTTTCATCTCCAATCCATAGATATGTACCATCCCAGGTTATACCTAAAGGATTAAGATGTATAGGATATGAAGCTATGATAGTATAGTTAACAGGATCATAAATATCTAACAGATCATTATCAAAATTTACTATATAAAACAGATCCTCAACTAAAACAATTCCTGTAGAACCAGCTGCTGAATTACCATAATTACCCAAAATATCACCTATATCTCGTGAATTGGAGTAAGTAGGAATACTTGATTCAGTTCTTTCACCTGATGTTGTTTCCTTTGTTATGATAAAATTCAGATTAACGGCTCCAATATTTTCAATAGCAAGAATTTGAGTATCCATCTCACCAGGCTCCAGGTTTATATCAAAAGATAGTGGTGTAACTTCAATTTCCGGTGGTATATAAGGATCTGCCCGAAGAAGCCAGTTACCAGGATAACCGTAATTATCGATTAAATCCAAAGGAAAATCATACGCAGGATTACCTATATTGTTAACATCAAAAGTACCTGACGATGTACATACAAACCATGAGGAGCCTTGAGATGAAGTCATATCAAGCGAACATGGATAAAAACCAGGTGTATTTTCATATAATGAAGCTACATAAAAAACCCCGCAAAACATTGTAGGAGGTATCATAACGGTTTCAAATATGTCTGTATCAGGATCCCAAATCATCGTTGTAACTTCTGTAAGATATATCGCATCACTTGGATCCCAATCATTAGTTGGATCATCATAAAGGATAAGCCTTACAAAAGAACCAGGAGATGTCATTGCACCCGGTGTTCCCCAGGCAATACTTATATATCCAATTGTTTC
>JAQICU010000102.1 GCA_027858325.1 Candidatus Cloacimonadota bacterium | reverse complement strand
AAAGAGAAACACCAGATGGAGAGCAAAAAGTTGTTACAAGATCGTATGAATCGGTCGGTACATTTGAAGACGGTGGTAATATCAAACCCGGAATTGAGTATACATATCGATTAACTGTTCTTGATAACAATGGTGAGACCATACAAATCATTAAGAACACTGCTGAGTCTTCTGCTCAATGGTTCGATAAAGATAAAATATCTCTTCTCATTTTAATGATACTCATTACTACTTCAATAATTTATTATATATATTCTGCAAGAAGTGGAAAGGAGCTCTACATAAGAAAGATAGGCGGTTTGGAATCTATGGATGAATCAGTAGGTCGTGCAACTGAGATGGGTAGACCTATACTTTTCATACCCGGTACACTGGATCTTAATGATATGCAAACAATTGCCGGATTGACCATATTGAGACGATTAGCGCAGAAAGCAGCAGAATATGATTCAAAACTTATCGTGCCTGTGTGTCGTTCAATGGTTCTTTCTACAGCCAAAGAGATTGTGAAAGAAGCCTACATGAAAGCTGGGCGTCCTGATGCATACGATCCGGATTCAGTTTTCTACCTAACTGATGATCAATTTGGATATGTAGCAGGAGTCGATGGTATCATTGTACGTGAAAAACCGGCAGCTAATTTTTTTCTGGGAGCTTTCTATGCCGAATCTTTGATACTGGCAGAAACGGGATTTTCCAGTGGTGCTATTCAAACAGCAGGAACTGCTATGCCAAGTCAGCTACCTTTCTTTGTAGTAGCTTGTGATTTTACACTTATCGGTGAAGAGTTGTTTGCTGCATCAGCTTATTTATCAAAAGATCCTCATCAACTTGGAAGCTTGAAGGGACAGGATTTCGGTAAAGCTATATTTATTGTAGTCCTCTTAGTTGGGATAATCCTGGAAATATCAGGTGTTCACTTCCTCAAAGATTTCTTAACATTACATTAAGGAGCAGAGCATGAAAAGAAAGCTACCATTATTAATAACATTTACTGTAGGGATTATTTTAATTATTTCAGAGTTTATTCCTCATAAACCTTTCGGACAACTTTCCGGTGAACTTGAGATCTGGTTCCTGATAATTTCCGGATTTGCTATTCTGCTTGGTCAATTAAGTTTATTTAAAGTTAATATAATAAAGATCAAATTCAAACAGCGTGACTGGCAATTTTATGTAATTACACTTCTTAGTTTCATATTTATGGTTACTCTCGGTTTTTTATGGGGAACTGGAAATAGTGTTGGTATTTTAGGACATGGAGAATCTATTTCAGGTGCAATGGGATATAAACCATTTGATTTTCTCTTCCATAATGTTTATCAACATCTGCAGGCAACAATGTTCTCTCTTCTAGCATTCTTCATTGCTTCCGCTGCCTACAGAGCCTTTATTGGAAGAACCGTTGAATCTAATCTTTTACTTACAGCCGCAGTTCTTGTTATGCTGGGAAACACAACCTTTGGAGTTCTAATTACCGGTTGGCTACCGGATTCTTTGAAATTTCTACATCTTCCAAATGTATCTGAATTTATTATGACCTTCCCCACAACTGCCGGGCAGCGTGCTATTATGATCGGTGCCGGTCTGGGAATCATTGGAAGTTCCTTGAGGATCATCCTGGGAATTGAAAGATCCTATCTGGGAGGTGAATAATGGGAAAAGCTAAACAAATAGACAGACGATGGTTATTCCTCTTAATATTCATCGGGGTAGCCCTTCCTCTGATCTTTACAATTGGACTTCCTTTAGAAACCTCAAAAAATGTTCAGATGGTTTATGATCTGGTAGAAAGTATGCCCAAAGGATCTAAAGCACTTATCTCATTTGATTATGATCCTGCCAGTATGCCGGAATTACATCCAATGGCAAAAGCATTACTGAAGCATTGTTTTGATAAAGATATCAATTTGATCTTTACTGCTATGTGGCCTATGGGTGTACAGATGGCTGAAGATATTATGGCTCAACTACAAGCTGATTATCCAAATCTGATTTATGGAGAAGATTATGTAAACCTCGGATTTAAAGCAGGTGGAATGATCACGATTCAGTCAATGGGAAAAAACTTACGTGAGATCTTCCCTGAAGATATGAATGGAAAT
>JAQICU010000299.1 GCA_027858325.1 Candidatus Cloacimonadota bacterium | reverse complement strand
GCAAGTAGAACATTATTCAGTAACATTGCTGTTGTAATCGTGCCAATTCCACCGGGTACGGGAGTAATCGCAGTAACTTTCTCAAAACAAGCATCATAATCAACATCACCAACGTATCTATAACCTTTTTCTACATCTTCAATTTGGTTTACACCAACATCAATTACAATTGCGTCATCGCTTACCATATCAGCTTTGATAAATAAAGGTTTGCCAATTGCTGCGATGAGAATATCGGCTTGCTTTGTATGAAAAGACAATTCTTTAGTTCTACTATGACATACAGTTACAGTTGCATTTCCAGTTTCAGATTTTCTTAAAAGCAAGTTTGCCAGAGGTTTTCCTACAATATCACTTCTTCCCACAATAACAATATGTTTTCCATTTGTTTCGATTTCATAAAAAGTTAGAAGTTCTAAAACTGCAGCTGGTGTAGCGGGGATAAATCCTTCTTTATCAAGAACAAGATTTCCCATATTTAAAGGATGGAACGCATCAACATCTTTGTTCGGATCGATCTTCATTACAATTTCTGCTTCATCAAGGTGAGAAGGTAAAGGTTTTTGCAGCATCATTGCATTTACATGTTTATCGTTATTTAATGCTTCGATCTTTTCTAACACTGATTCTTGACTAATTGATACATCAAGAATTCTGGTTTCAACTTTAATACCAATTTTAGAACCTTTCTTCTCAAGATTCTGCATGTAATATTCAGCAGCTGGATCATCCCCAATAAGCAATATAACTAATTTTAGTGTGATTTTTTTTAGTTCAATATCATCTTTGATCTTAGCGTAAATTTCTTTGGCGATCTTTTTCCCGGATAATCGTTTTTTCATTAATATTTTCTCAGGATTCGTTGAATTCCAGTTGCTTTTCCAGTATTCTCATCAATTCCAACCACGATTGCATTTATCTGAAGTCCGCCTTCAGCTGGTTTAAATTGTTGAGGCATTGAAGTTATCATTTTTCTAATAACGATATCTTTATCAACACCAATACATGAGTCATGCGGACCTGTCATTCCAACGTCGGAGATATAAGCAGTTTTATTGGGAAGAATATCTTCATCAGCAGTTTGAACGTGGGTATGAGTTCCGATCATAGCACTTACTCGTCCGTCAAAATAGAAAGCCAGAGCTCTTTTCTCAGCAGTTGCTTCAGCATGAAAATCAACAAAGATATTATTTGTAATCTTTTTTATTTCTGGTAGGAAATTATCAAGAGCAATAAACGGTGAATCGATCGGATTCATATAAACCTGTCCGATAAGATTGATCACCGCTAATTTTGAATTACCAACTTTAGCTATATATTTAACAGCACCAACTGCTTTATCAGAATAATTAAGCGGTTTGAGAATACGCGGTTCTCTCTTCAGATATTCTATTGAATCTTTTCTATCCCAGATATGATTACCACTGGTGAAACAATCTACTCCGTACTTAAATAATTCATTAGCTGTTTTTTCTGTTATGCCTTTTCCATGCGCAGCATTTTCACCATTAGCAATACAAAAATCTATTTCAAATTCCTTCATTAATTCAGGAAGGTACTTTTTCATCAAGTTTCTTCCGGGTGAACCAAATATATCACCGATAAATAGAATATTCATTATTTTGCAATCGCTGTTTGTCGTGTTTCTCTGATTACCATAACCTTTATCTGACCGGGATACTGCATTTCTGCTTCTATTTTTTCTGCAATATCAGAAGCTATAAATGCGGTATGTTTATCATCAATCGAAACAGGATCAACGATTATTCTTAACTCACGACCAGCCTGAATAGCAAAAGATTTATTAACACCTTCAATAGAGTTGGCGATCTCTTCCATTTTAGAAAGACGCTTCATATATGTTTCAAGCATCTCTCTTCTAGCACCTGGTCTCGCGCCTGAAACAGCATCTGCAACTTGTGTTAGAACTGCATAAACACTTTGATACTCAACTTCTTCATGATGTGCCTCTATAGCATTAATGACTATTTTACTTTCTCCATTCTTGCGTGCTACATTTGCACCAAGACTGGCATGTGAGCCATCATATTCATGGTCTATTGCTTTTCCAAGATCGTGTAGGAATCCGCAGCGGCGTGCAAGTTCCTGATCAAGATTCAACTCAGTTGCAAGAATTCCACAGATCCAAGCAGCTTCAATAGAATGGCGTAGAATATTTTGACCGTAACTGGTGCGGTATTTCAATCTTCCGATAAGTTTTACAATGTTTGGTGATATATTATGAATATTTGTTTCCATACATGCTTTTTCACCTATCTTAACAAGATTGCTATCCATTTCTTTTGAGATTTTTTCTATAACTTGTTCGATACGACCCGGGTGAATTCTGCCATCCTGAATCAGTTTTTCCAAAGAGAGACGAGCTATTTCCCGACGTACAGGATCAAAACCTGAAAGAACAACAGCTTCAGGAGTATCATCAATGATCAGATCAATTCCTGATGCTTGTTCAAAAGCTCTGATATTTCTACCTTCTCTACCGATAATTCTTCCTTTCATCTCATCATCCGGAAGTGAAACAACAGAAACTGTAGATTCAGAAACGTAATCCACCGCAACTCTTTGAATAGCTGTAGAAAGTATTCCAGCAACAAGTTGATCAGCTTCAGCTTTAGTATTTTCAGCTATCTTGCGAATCTCAATTGCGGCTTCATTGCGAGCTTTATTTTTCAGGTTATTTTTCAGTATTTGAATTGCTTCATCTCGGGATAGTCTAGCAATTTCGGATAATTTTGTGTTTTGTTGTTCGATCAGTTGATCAAGCTCTTCTTTTTTGGAAGCAATCTCAATCTCTTTATCCTTATTTGCTTTCTCAAATTCTTGCAGTTTGTTTTCTTTTTTATCAAGATTTTCTAATCTGTTATCCAGTTTTGCTACGCGTTCATTGTATTCTTTTTCTAATGTGTAGATTTCACGTTTACGTGTGTTGATCTCTTCTTCATATTCTTTTTGAACTTTGTACCATTCTTCTTTAGCTTCTAAGATAGCAACTTTCTTTAAATTTTCTGTTTCTTGTTTTGCATCATCAATTATCTTTTTAGCAAATTCATTAGAAGATAGAATTTTTTTATCAGCAGAAGATTTCTTTACGAAATTTATGATCAGGGCAATAAAAATCCCGACCAAGAACGCACTCCCAATGTAAATTAAATCTATATAGGACATTGTTAACCTCACTTTGATCTATTATTTTACCCGCGATACCGTGTATCATGTACTTCTGAACCTTGGAACAAGGTGGACGTCTACCGTTTTTTGCTTTACATCTCCGAATCATGTCCGGTTCATGCGCCACAAAGGGCCTGACTTCCTATTCATAATTGGTTCTGAATATCAATA
>JAQICU010000100.1 GCA_027858325.1 Candidatus Cloacimonadota bacterium | reverse complement strand
CTAAAAACATTGACACAAAATCAACAAAAATTGCTCTTCATTCCCATAGGAAAAATTATGAAATATAAGCTGATAATATTTGATTTTGATGGAACTTTAGCCGATTCATTTCCCTGGTTTATAAAAACTATGGATGTGGTTACGGATAAGTTTAACTTAGAAACAATCGATAAAGCAGAGATCTCTGAGCTTCGTAAATTAGATTCACTAAACTTTTTGAAGCATCTGAATGTACCTCTTTATAAACTACCTAGAATTTCAACTTATATGCGTAATATGATGACTGAAAATATTAACGAGATCAAGTTGATCCCAGGTATGCAAAACTTACTTAATAATTTATAAGAAAAAGGTTAAAAGCTTGCTCTCGTCAGTACAAATTCCAAAACAAATATTGTTAAAGTACTGGGTGAAGAACTATTTTCTTTGTTTGATTATTTTGTGGCAGGTGTTTCTCTTTTTGGAAAAGAATCCAAATTGAAAAAAGTTCTTAAATTAAGCGGAATTGATAAAAAAGATGCGATCTATATCGGAGATGAACTGCGTGATATCCAAGCCTCAAAAAAAATTGGATTACATTGTGGTTCTGTTATCTGGGGAGTTAATGATGCAATTGCCCTGGCTGCACTTTCTCCTGATGAAATGTTCTATGAAGTAGAACAGATTCTAACTAAAGTTTGATTAATAAATCATTATAAAGATATTTTAATAACTGTTAAGTCCATTTTGGGTTATCACCGTGAAATGAAGTGAAGCTATATCGAATTTTCATTGTTTCGTCATCCAAACGAGTCTATCACGTGCTTTTTTTAGGAAGGGTTGATCAATAGTAAAATTCCCTGACTCTTCGTTAAAAGTGACAGAACATAGATTCCTCCAGCCTTTGTTGTAAACTATGGCTTGGAAGGCAGAGTGATGGGGAAAAACAAAGATATTACAATGAAAGCATATTAATTATCCTTTTCTGTAACATTCTTTTTTTATCGCAAATTATTTTTTATATTATTGACATTTGAAAGCAAAAAAAATGATGGTTCAAAAAGAAGGAGGTAACTATGAATATAGAAAATATTCTGCTTCCCGAATGTATAGAGATCAACACACAAAAAGAAGATAAGAATTCTATACTAAAGAAAATTTCCAACCTGGCAAAAAAAAATCCAACATTAAATAACATTACCGAAGAAGATATTTACACAGCGTTAAAAGAAAGAGAGGAAATGGGTTCTACAGCAATTTCTTCCAAGATCGCTATTCCGCATTGCAGATTAGATGGGATCGATGATTTTGTGATTGGCTTAATTGTTTCAAAGGAAGGCATTGAGTTCGATGCGATTGATAAAAAGAAGACATTTGTATTTGTTTTCATTATTGCACCTGCTAACCGGCAGAAAGAACATGTACGTTTGCTTTCCTATATTTCTCAATACTTACGCAAAGATGAAAACATCAGTAAATTGATAAATGTAAAAGACAAAGAAAATATCAGGAAAAGCATCATCAGGCATACCAGCATGCCGAAAGATATCAAACAAACTGAAAAATATAAATTGGTAACTGTTATAATTCAGAATGAAGATAAATTTGAAGATATACTTAATGTGATAAATGAATTTGAGGGAAGCAATATTGCAGTTATAGAAGCATCCAATGCCGGTAGATATCTCTATCACATGCCGCTCTTCAGCAGTTTTATGCAAACTGATAGAAATGATTTCTGCCGCATAATTACAGCAACTGTAGAATCTGAATTTATCGAAGATCTCACAAATGATCTAAATGATATTATCAAAGAAAAAAGCGAGAATCGCACCATGTTCTTTGTGCAAAATATTGAATATTTAAGTGGTACATTGGAAATTTAGTAAGATGCATTCAACAGAGATAACAGAAAACGGATTAATTCTACCTGCACTTCTGCTGGTCGGGCTTATAATTATTCTGAGTTATTATTTCGGGAAGAACATGAAATTCCTCAGGCTTCCTTCGATAATAGGATTCATGGTATTTGGAGTTGTACTTGGTCCATCACTTCTAAATCTGTTATCCTCACCAATACAGCAGAATTTATCTTTCATCACGAATATAGCTTTGGGTTTTGTAGCTCTTAGTATTGGAATGGAATTGAAGTTTTCAACGCTCAAAAGATTAGGCAGCGGTATGGTTTATGTAATTTTATTTGAATCTTTTGCGGCATATATCATAGTTTTTGCCGGATTATATCTACTTACCAGAGACCTTCTGCTTTCAATGTTATTCGCCGCGGTCGCTCCAGCCAGCGCACCTGCCGGAACTGTGGCAGTGATCCAGGAGTATAAAGCAAAGGGAAGCCTTACAAAAGCACTTTTTGCTGTTGTAGGTTTTGATGATGGTCTGGGAATAATTATCTTCGGTTTCTCTGCTGCTATTGCTGAAAATATTATACTACATGAAGCAGGAACTGTTTCTCCCGGATTGTGGATGACGATACTAATTCCATTAAAGGAAATTGGTTTCAGTTTTATTTTGGGTGGGGTAATTGGATATATTTTCTCGTTGCTGGTAAGCAAATTGCGAAATTCAGATGATATTCCGATCCGGGTTTTCGGGTTTGTTTTAACTGCCTGTGGGTTTTCTCAAATTTTACATACTTCAATAATTCTCACAGTGATGATTATCGGTGTTTTCATTATTAATACCCAATCAAGTTCATTGGTAAATAAAATACAAAACAGTCTGCGTTCTTTTATGCCGTTATTGTTTATTCTCTTCTTCACATTGGCAGGAGCTAATTTACATATTAGTGCTTTACCGTCTCTGGGATTAATCGGAGCGATATATGTTGTAGCCCGTTCATCAGGACTGATTCTTGGCTCAAGATTAGGTGCAATTATTGGTAAAGTAGATAAGAATATTAAAAATTATATCGGGCTGGGAATTCTCTCACAGGCTGGTGTGGCAATTGGACTTGCTTTAATGGTGAAAAGCGAATTTGCCGGACAGGGCAGCATGATAACAACTGGTGATGGAATAAAAATGCTAGAAGGTGATTATATTGGCTCAGTGATATTAACCACAGTTACTGCTACCTGTATTTTCTTTGAAATAATTGGTCCGATTCTTACCAGGGTTGCCTTAGAAAAAGCGGGTGAGATCAATGTGGAGAAAGAGTAGGATAATCTGATATTTCTTTCGCAAACCCAATCACTTTCTCAGCATTATTTTTTGCATCATTATCTTCAAGCTTAAGTGGAATTACCGTCTGTCCTTCTCTTTTTGAAAGTCCGTAAGTGTAAGTTTTATCATAGTAATCTAAAATGATGTCTGTAGCTTTATAGAAATCATTTTGTTCTATTGCTTCTATTGCCAGCTTTGTATTCAAACCGCCCAATCTGCGGGAAATATTATTTATGGAATTTATCAGATCACTTTTATTAAAATTAGCGTAATCCTTTATCAATCGGTTAATGCGATTTTCTTTAGTAACTTCTATTTTAATAACTGTAGAACTTCTGATCTGTTTAAATAGCTCATCAGGAATTTTTACTTTCCCGATCATTCTGCTTTCATCTTCCAACCAGATATTTTTTTCTGGCTCAAATCTAGTTAAATGTGCTGCAAGGTCATTTTCAAATTGCTGGGTTGTGGGTTGATCTTCTTGCCCAAGTGCTCCGAAGGCAGAACCTTTATGGTTGGCGATCCCTTCCAGATCGAGCATTTGTTCATCTGTTTTTCCAATTTCTTCCAAGATCTCAGTTTTTCCGCTTCCCGTCATTCCACCAATAACGATGAGTTTATAATTTTGTTTAAATGAATCGAGCACATAATTGCGATATGCTTTATAGCCACCTTGCAAGCGATAGACTTTTTTCCCTGTTGTTTGAAAGAGATGTCCCATTCCTTCGCTACGAAATCCGCCTCGCCAGCAATAAATACAAATTTCCTGAGAAGGAACTAATCTTTGTAACTCGTTAAGATAATCGTCGGTTTTTTCAGCAATATATTCTAAGGCTTTTGCAATAGCTGTATCACGACTTTCCTGTTTGTATTTTGTGCCGACCACAGCACGTTCGTCATTAGAAAATATAGGAATATTTATAGCATTAGTGATGTGTCCATCACTGAATTCTGCAGGAGTGCGTACATCAATGATAGGCAGATCTTGTGAAATTTTTATAAACTTTTGAATTATTATAGTATTCAATGCTTATACTTTAATTTGGAAATTCAAGAGGAAATTGAACTTTTACTTTTCCATTTCCAATAAGTCTTGAAAGTATTCGATAATCTTTCTTCTCCCAACGAATTCGACCTGCAACAATTGCTG
>JAQICU010000280.1 GCA_027858325.1 Candidatus Cloacimonadota bacterium | reverse complement strand
GCATATTTGCTGCCTTCGTAATATTCTAGAACAATACCGCATTTTTTAATAACTTTCTTATACTTTTGGATAGCATTATTTGTAGGTTTGTTGGCATCATTTAATGCCATTTCTCGGGCTTCATCAAAGTACTTCTCAGCATTATAGAAAGTATTATAATAAACACATCCTGAAGTTAAAAGTAACAAAATTAATAGAATAGAGACTTTAAATTTCATTCTAAGCCTATCTTAAATCAATAAACTGATTAACGATTTCCGGTATTATGTCCGAATCTATAATATTTGTTAAATTATTGATATCATCTGACATAATACGATCTTGATCAAGATGATTGACAGTTTTGCGAATCTCACTCTTAACAGCTTCAATTGCAGGTGATGATTTAATTTCTCTACAATCAAGAGCTTGACACGCAGTCATCAGTTCAATAGCAAAAACAATATTTACATTTTCTAAAATTGTTTTGGCTTTTATCGCTCCAATCGTTCCCATACTTACATGGTCTTCCTGATTTGCGGATGTAGGTATGGAATCTACAGACGAAGGATGCGATAGTATTTTGTTCTCAGAAACAAGTGCTGCTGAGGTAACCTGTGCTATCATAAATCCTGAGTCTAATCCGGGACGAGGAGCCAGAAAAGGATGAAGATCATTATTAAGAGCGGGATTAAGTACTTGTTCAGTTCTTCGATCTGAAATATTTGCCAGCTCAGAAACTGTGAAAGCCATTGTGTCCATCGCAAACGCAATTGGTTCTCCATGAAAATTTCCACCTGATATTACTTTATCTTCATCAGGGAAAATGAGTGGATTATCTGTTGCTGAGTTCATCTCAATCTCAATTGTATTCCGAATATATTTCAATGCATCTCGAACTGCACCATTTACTTGAGGAGTACAGCGTAGACTATAAGCATCCTGGACATTACTGCAATATTTATGCGAGCGATTTAGATTACTTTCTTTAAGCAGTAAATTCAAGTTCTTTGCTGAATCTTTCTGCCCATTATGCGGACGGAGGTCATGAATAAGCGCATCGAATGCTGATCCGGTTCCCAAAAGAGCATCTATACTCATACAGGCAACAACATCGGCAATTTGGCACAATCTTTCGGCACGCAACAAATTTAATGCTCCTACACCGGTCATTACCTGAGTTCCATTATTAAGGGCAAGCCCTTCTTTTGCTTTTAATACAACAGGTTCGATACCTGTAAGTTTGAGTGCTTCTTTTCCAGGAATTATCTTACCTTGATATTCAGCTTTTCCCTCACCAATTAAAACAAGTGCGAGATGTGAAAGTGGTGCCAGATCTCCACTGGCACCCACAGATCCTTTTTCTGGAATGCATGGGTGAACTTCTTTATTTAACATTTCAATTAGTGTCTGTAGAGTGGTTAATCTAATACCGGAATGTCCTTTTACTAACACATTAATCCTGAGAAGCATAACCGCTCGAGTCTCTTCAAGAGAGAGGTTCTTCCCAACACCGGTTGCATGGCTTAAAATTAGATTTCTTTGTAATTCCTCAATGTGTTCAGTTGGAATACGAATATTAGCAAATTTGCCAAATCCGGTTGTTAGACCATAAACAACGCGATTTTCTTCAATTATTTTATCAACGTAATCACGGCATTTTACAATCTTCTTAATAGAATCGGGATGAAGTTCTATCTTCTCTCTATCATATACGATTCTGCTTAAATCTTTTAGAGTAAGATCATTTCCAGTAAGAATTACAGACACTATTTTTCTCCAATTTTAATAAGTTTTTAATTTTCCAATTGCATCTTCAACAGCATGGAGAATATCTCTATCTTTCACAGTTTTCATCATATTATTATGATCATTAAAAAGTGGTCTATCAACATCGAGATGATCTACAACTTTTCGTACTGCTTTATGTGCAGCTTGAGTTCCTTTACCTGGAGTGTAATCTCTAAAATCGAGAGCTTGAGCTGCAGCGATAAATTCAATTCCCAAAATACCATAGGCATTATCGAGAATTTTCCTTGTTTTAAGCGAAGTGTTCATTCCCATGCTTACAAAATCTTCCTGATCTGCTGCTGCCGGAATTGACTGGATAGAAGCGGGAGCAGAAAGAATTTTATTTTCAACTATCATCATATCAGCTGTATATTGGCTGAGCATATGACCGGAGAACATTCCAGCACCTTTTGTAAGGAAGGCTGGTAATCCAACGCTTAAAGCAGGATTTAGAAGGCGATTCAATCTTCGCTCTGATATTACACAAACCATTGTGATTACACTTCCCAGCATATCTACAGGAACACTTACAGGTGATCCCTGGAAATTAGCTCCGGTTAAAACAACACCATCTTCCGGTAAGAAGATAGGGTTGTCACCAACTCCATTCAACTCAATTTCGACCTGACTTCGAGTCCAACGCAACTGGTCTCGAGCTGCACCAAGGACTTGAGGAGTTGAGCGCATACTATAGGCATCCTGAACACGCACTTTCATTCCTTTAAGCAAGTCAGAATCTTCGATAACTTTTTTAATATTTCCTGCAGAAGTAACAGCGCCTTGAAAACCACGAAGTTTATGAAGTCGTTCATCATAAGGTTTAAGGTTTGCCATTAGGGCTTCTAATGTCATTGCCGCCGCTATTTCTGCCTGTTTGAAAAATCTTTCTGTTTCGTAAATTATTAGAGCTGCAATAGCTGTAAGTAGATTACTTCCATTAATCGTTGCCAGACCGTCTCTTGCTTCTAATCCTGGGATTTCGATCCCAGCTTTTGCTAAAGCTTCTTTACCTGAATATCTTTTACCTTCATAAAATGCTTCACCTTCACCCATCATAAGAAGAGCTATTTGACTCATCGGAGCAAGATCTCCGCTAGCACCTACACTTCCTTTCTCACATACTACAGGGGTAACACCTTTGTTTAGCATTTCAATAAGTGTTTGTGTTATTATCGGGCGACATCCGGAATTGCCATTAGCATGAACATTAATACGTCCAAGCATTGCACCACGAACGTGCTCTATCGGGCAAGGTTCACCAATTCCGGCAGAATGATTGTAAATTAAATATTTTTGAAATTGTTTGATCTGGTCACCAGTTAGTACCACTTCAGAAAATTCTCCAATACCGGTGTTCACTCCATACATGATCTCACCTTCTACGATCTTCTCCTCAATAAAGGCTCTGCAAGTAATTATTCTTTTAAGTGCATCAGGATGCAAATCTACTTTTTCCTTACTATGTGCTACATTATAGACATCTTCTATTCTTAGATCGTTCCCCGTGATAACAACAGCCATTCTTATCCTCCTGATATTTTTTTAAAAATTATATTGTAGTGTAAAAATCGGATTCATATTACTATCAAGTTGGATCTGAGCATTTAAGTTTTTTAAACGAGAACTAACTCTAAATGCATTAAGTGCACTAATGATGTGATTAGCAATAACAGCTCCGGTAATAGCTTTAGCGTAATCTCCATATTGAGTAATTCTTTTTCGTAAAATGGAATAGTCTTTCTTTCTATCTTCGTCATCCCATCCCCAGTAATTATCATCGGAGTAAGAATTTTCTTCGATATATTGGGTTTGAGCTTGAGGATCATCAGGGAATCGTATTTTTGCAATTTCCACAATATAGGCATTATATCCACCAATATCGAAACCTGAACTCATATATCTGGACATATGATAATAATATTCATCCGTAATATCAATATTAGGATTGATATGAGCGTATTTCACTGCATAATTAAAAGACGCTTTGTCTTTGAGATCAGCTTCTTCTAAAAAGTAGAAACGGGAGGATAATAGCAGAACTTCTGATGCCAGAAAAACCAGCCCGGTTTTATTACCTGCAGTTAGTTCACCCCAGCCTGGAATTAATGCCGATCTCAGCATGTATTTTTTAGTATTTATCTCTTCTGCTATCATTAAAGAAGCTATAAATAAAATTAACAGAATCAATATAAATTTGCGATTAAAAACGATATTCATAATTTATTTTCATTCCTATCTTATTCCAATCAGGTTGGATAGATAATTTGCCAAGATACTGCCCTGATCGGTTTAGTTTTTTTGCTTCCATCGCAGAATCGATAACACTTACAATCCTATTTAAAATAGCTGCTGCAAAGGCAAAATTCGAGTATATTTCATAATCCTGTTTCTTTAGCCTGAGATTGATATATTCTGACCATTCGTTATAATTATCCCAGTGCCAGGAATTTTCTTCAGGGATTAGATTAGCTTCCAAATATGCTTCATAACCTTCAGGGTCGGTATTATAAATTAGAAAATAATTCCTCGCATCCCGTATGATATCATCATTGTATTCTTCACTGCTCATATAATTTTGAATGAGTTGATAATAATCATCATCCATATCTTTTGGAACGTCAACTACAGAATAGGCATATTGTTTGTAGGAATTTATTGCCCAATCACGTTCAGACTGCAGGCGGAAGTATGAGAAAATGATCGCAGTTTCTGCAGCTAAAAACATTGCTCCTGTAGTATAATTCTGACTATACATTTCTCCCATTCCTGGAACTAAAGCAGAGTAAAGCATTGCTTTTTTAACAGATACTTCCTTTCCTGCAAGAGTAAGTGAAAGCGAGATGAGCAGAAGGATGAGTATAATTTTCTTCATTTTAGAACCTTTTAGTTATCATCAAGGCAGGTGAAAAATTATTATTTACAAAGATCGGGGCAAAATTTATCTCTAATTGGGATGTATTGGAGAGATATTCTCGATTATGGATTCGAGTTAAACGAACAGCATCAATTGCAGCAAGAATGTGGTTTGCAACCAGTCCAAAACTAAAATACTCGGCTTTATCATATAGATCTTCAGCATCTCTGCGCATTCCAATATATTCTGCCCTGTAGCCACTATAAATTGTATACGGGTCGGAATAATTTGTGTTGCCAATTAAATATTCACTTCCAGGATTTGTAGCCGTATTCCCAATCCACATATTCTTTTCGTCGGTTGTCTCTTCCCATAGCCATTCCGGTGAAACTGTAGCACCGTTTTCATCAGTTGCATAAATATCAAACCAATCATTCCAACCGAACACATATTTATTATATTTACCGATATCTTCGTAGAAGTGCTGAGTGTTATTTTCCCATATATACCAAGAACCATCATCCAATTTTTCGATACCATCCAGGCGGAAATGGTCAGCATAGAAATTAGAGTTATTCATAGGATCATTAATTAGATCTTCTTGGGCAAACCATTGCTGATCTCTGTTATAATGTATATCTGCAAAATCCTGGTACTCAGCTTCTTTATCTAAACCTTCATTATAATTAATAAAGTAACCTGCTATCAAGCCAATCTCGATGAGCGGGAAAATGTAAGTCGTGATACTTCTAGGATTAGCATAGAATTGTCCTGCACCCGGGAAAAGTGAAGAAAGCATCATAGCTTTAGCCAGTGATTTCTTCTCATAATTAATTTGAATTATGTCATTATCAAGTTCTTGCGCAATTGCAGCAGAACTAATTATTAATATTAATGTGATCATGAAAATCTTTTTCATTATTAACTCCTTAATTGATAATTGCAAATGAGATCTTTTTAACTTCCTTTTCCGATGATACAATCCCAAAATAGACTCCCGAAGCCATCTTGGATGTATCGATCCTGACATCCTGGGAATCATTAGCAGCTTTTTCAATTGTTTCTCTCCAAACGATATTACCAGCAATATCAAATATTTTAAGATCTATTTCAGCTTTTGCATTCTTAACTTTAACCCTAACTTCACCCTGTCTGGTTGGATTTGGGAAGCAAAATGCTGTAAGCGCATCTTCTGGATCTTGTTGATACTGAATGAAACCGGAATAAATGTTGTATCCATCATTTCTGTATCCATTCCAGATTATTGGATCCTCTTCGATGTTTTCCAGATAAGAAACATACAGATTTGAAGAAACATCAGAATAGATAAAATGCAATTGCTGAATGTTTTCGTCCCAATAGAATTGATCGAGTGTATTTACTTTTTCCCAGAAGAAAGAATGCTCGATACTTAATTCTGCATCGTTGTTAATAGCTACAAAACCGTTATCTTTTTCTTCCAGCAGAATGATATTCTCATCATTAAATGTGATAATTCGAGGGGAACAAGCCGGATCAATTTCTTTGTCATCTAAATATGCAGGGAATCCGGGTGCCAAAGTACCATCAAGAGTAATTGCAAATACACGGTCTCCAGCCCCAAAAACAAGGTAGATCTGACCATCATGTAGTAAATCAC
>JAQICU010000190.1 GCA_027858325.1 Candidatus Cloacimonadota bacterium | reverse complement strand
ATATCTTCATTAAAGCTCAATGTTTCTTCATAAGAATACCATTTGTTTTCTTCTTTTTGGAAGAATTTAAAATGAACTTCATCCCCTTCTTTGATATTGCTGTACAACATCCGATTGTATAAGTATTTATCAGTCATTGGATATAATAAACCGTTAATAATACCAACACATTCATCTTGCTTATTGAATGCATATAAGATATTGTTTTCGGCACCTATATTTATATCATCAATAAATACTTCTATGATTGCACTTGCACTAAACTCAAAATCATTGACATTAACAGCGTATTTTGGAATGTCGATAAAAGCACCTTTATTAGAAGTTATTATTGATTCTTTAAATACATTGTCGGGTGTTTCATTTATTGATCCTGAATTAGCAACTCTCAGAACATATCCATTAGTTGGCTGCATCATTTCAAGCTGTCCAAACCAACCATATCCATCATAGAAGGTAGTTGAAACTATTTGATCTTTTAAATAATCTCCATCAACAATATCAAGTGTTGCCAGATAATCGTCTACCGACATACCAAAGCTGACTGGATAACCTACCCAATTCCAACCTGCAAAAACAGGAATCTCAGTATTTGTAAGATCAATAGGATAACCATAATATATTAAATCACCTGCGTTGTTTAGGTTCATCTTGTATGTTTCTATTGGATCAATCTCTAACAGAGTTCCAAACCAACCTCTTAATTCGTCTTGGTCGTAGAATGTAGCTGAATTACCTGTTCCTTTTCTGTCTTTGATATAATCACCGGCTTGAGGGTTCAAAGAAGATAGAATAGTGTCGAGAGTCATATCTTCGTTAATCAAATAAGCAGAGAACCAGTTCCAACCACTGGTCATTTCTTTCTGGTATTCAGAATAGCTATATGCATTCATTTCAAAAGGAACCGCTGCATCACCAATTATCATATCAGATTCAAAAGGTATACGTTCTCTAATATCAAAAATTGGCAGATCTTCTGGGTCAAGCGTGACCTGTTTAAGCATATCGGGATAGAAGAATTTAAATGAAATTTCTTCTCCTGAAGCTTCATTACTGTAAATCCGCATTATATATACTAATTTATCGGTTGGGCCAACTTCTGGAGCATCCATTACTCCTCTACATGTGTCATTAACAAATGCACCAAGAATTCCAGATCCGGCAGGCAGGTCGTCTAAGAAAACCTCTGCAGTAACTTCACCCTCATAAGAGAATTCAGCTGGGTTTACTGTCCAGTCAGGCGATGAGCCATCATCTACTGCAATTGCATTTATAACTGTTTTCGTATCAGAACCATCAGCGTTAGAAACGGTTAAGCTAACATCAAATTCTCCAACCGAGTTGTAGGTTACTATAGGATTTGGTAGTGTAGAACTTGCGGGTGTCCCTCCTTCAAATGTCCATGCCCAATTGTTTGGAGTATTGGTTGACAAATCAGTGAAGCTGACCGTTTCCCCTATTGAAACCTGTTCATTGGTTGGAGAGAAGTTAGCAGTAGGTGGTGTAAGTTCAATAACGTCAATTGCATCAACAATCGTTTTGGTGTCAGAGCCATCCGCATTGGAAACTGTCAAGGTTACATCAAATTCTCCAACCGAATTGTAGGTTACTATTGGATTTGGTAGTGTAGAACTTGCGGGTGTCCCTCCTTCAAATGTCCATGCCCAACTGCTTGGAGTGTTGGTTGACAAATCAGTAAAACTAACGGTTTCTCCTACAGAAATCTGTGCATTAGTTGGAGAGAAGTTAGCCAAAGGGGTTGCAAGTTGTGGATTAGCTGTAACAGACACATTTACAGAAGGCTCATCAGGATCATTAGACGCAATCGTAATAATAGCTGTTTGAGAAGTAGAGCCTACTAAGTCCCAATCAATTAAAATATCTACAGATTGAGCTTCTCCGGCATCTAATGTAAATGGGGTAGATGGAAATTCATTTACTGAAAGCCAATTTTGATTATCTAAAATTGAAGTAATACTTAAAGTACCATTTCCAACATTTTGAATTATAAACTGGGGATTTTGGAAATCGCTAATTGCCGCAAATGCATTAATTCTACCAGTACCTAATTTAGCTTCATAACCCGGATTTTGAGAATCAATATTATCGGCTGTTGTTTTAATTATTTCTATTATTTGGGAAGCTGTTTTAGATGGGTCTATTGATATCAGCAAGCCTGCTAAACCTGCTACTAATGGTGTAGACATGGATGTCCCATTTGATGAAGCATAGGTATTATTAAAATAAGTGTTGAAAATAGACACTCCGGGCGCAGAAACATCAATCCAGTCACCATAATTACTAAAAGATGCTTTTTTATCTGACTGATCTGTGGCAGCAACACTTAATGTTTGTTCAATCCCGTCGATAGCACTTGCTATTGAAGAATCTTCGTTTCCTGCAGCATGACAAACAACAACATTATTATCAAAAGCATTTATAACCGGAGCTAACAATGATGATCCTCCTCCAAAACTCATACTTATAACTCTTGCTCCATTATCTATGGCATATTGAATAGCCGAAGTGGCTGCAGCAAAAGTCACATATCCTTTTCCATCATCTGCTTCGTAGCCAGCTCTTAAACACATAATTTTACATCCATTTGAGATACTAGCTACACCGGTACTATTATTTGTTGTTGCGGCTGCAATTCCTGAACAATGCGTACCGTGCCCGTTAAAATCCATTGGATTATTGTCAGGATCATTGCCATCTTCACCTGATGCTGCATTTGATATATTATCTACCCAATCCCATCCACGTACATCATCAATATAGCCGTTTAAATCGTCATCGATTCCATTGTCAGGAATTTCATCATCATTATTCCAAATGCTTGAGCTTAAATCCGGGTGATCCCAATCCACTCCAGTGTCAATAATACCCAATGAAACTGAAGAACTGCCAGTCCCAATTTCCCATGCATCTTCTGCGTTTATTATTGGAAGATACCACTGTTGTGAATAATTAGGATCATTTGGACCTTCATATAATTGAAAAATATAGTTCAAATCTACCCATTCAAGAGTAGTGATTTGCTTAACTTCAAAAATTGCATCTTCCAATGAAATATCACCATTGTACTGTATTATAAAGGTATTTTTTAACTCTTCCGGAACATTTTTTCCTACATAAATAGGTCTCATTTTTCCTACATTCAGCTTTTCAAAGCTTATATTAATATTTGAATTATTTGATTGAACTCTATTGTCTTCAGAATTATATGTAAAGGAAATATCTTCAAAAGAATAAAATTTCAAAATGAGTTCGTTTTTAACATGAGGATGGGAACTATCAATTTCATGCTGAGCGGATATAGATGAATCTAGATTATTTATAACACTAACTTGATCTGGCTCATTAATTGTGATGGATGTAGGAGTTACTTCAATATCTGGCATGGATTGAACTGTATAAAAATCCTGATGAGGATCAGGATCATCATCACTCCAGGCACTCCAATCTCCTCCTGAATCCTGATATCTGACATGCCAATGGTATTGTTTATTCCATTCCAAAGAATTGCTAATACGTTCTACTCCTGTTTCAGGATCAGTTCCACTATATGCCCCCGGATCATATGTGTGTTGATGAGTCGAAGTTGAATTAATAAAACCGGTTTCATATACAACAACGTCGCCATCAGTATCGCAACGCACACGAAGTTGATATCCTGTTTGGCTTTCACCATCACCTCCATGCTGAAAAGCACTCCACTCAAATGAAGGTGTTAATGTTGCAATCTGTTCCTCATCTGCGGGAGCAATTGCAATTGGCATTTGTGGAACGATTATATCTTCCCAACTGATTTCCACATCATAATTCGTGGTAGGTCCACCACGGTCATATTTTTCTGTTACAACAATATAAAACGGATTATTTGAAGCATCATAACAATTCCAAATAATCTTAGAAGCATTCCCTTCTCCGCTATCATCATCAGTGTCAATGGTGTAACACACAACACCATCATCTCCAATCAATTGTATTTCTGTATCACACAAGCTTCCTAAACTCGTGGTTTCTATAATATATTTTCGAGGAGCAACAGCAAAAAACTTAATACAATCTACGTCACCTGATTCAAAAAAATTGTGAGTCTGCCGAAAAGTATATTGTCCATCAGGATCAATAGTTTTTGCAGATATTTCAGTAGTAAGGTTATCTGGTTCATAATGATCTGCGGGAGTTCCGCCGGGAGTAATTCTTATAATTGATACTGTTGCTTCTGCCCAATTTATTTCGACAATGTCATCTCCATTCCAATTATCCTTAACTCTTACCCATTCATTTAATGTGGTTTCTTTATAACCTACAACGGTAACGAAATGATCTCCATAAATTGAATGACCATTTACCAGATAAACTAATGGTTTCCCATCATCAATTTCAGATTGTAATGTTGAATAGCTTTCAAATAAATAATCACGATTGGTATTAAAACTTAAATTATTTTTATATAAATTTTCATTGCACACATCTTCAATTCCATTTGATAAGTCTGTATCATAAACACCTTGAGGACCAAAATCCGATGCATTTCTTAAATCCTCAACAATTCCAGTATGAGTTAGATGCCCCTCTATAGGAGAAGCGTCTCCTGTTAATGAATTACCATGATCGATTAAATTCCAATATACTATATTATTATATGAATGTTCATCCCAATATCCCAAAACCTTTGCTGCAGCTACCGGCCCACAATCAATATCTGTTTGATTATATCCGGGCACACCAGGTATCTCGTTTTGTTGGACAACATCTGGAATTATGTATATCTGTTTAATGAACTCATTATCATCTTCTTCGGATTCATCAACATTGCCATCTGCATCTACTACTAATGTTAAAGTATGCCAGCCGGATTCTGAAAAAGTATATATCCAATCATCGCCATGATGATAATAACCTGCCGCTAGTCCTGTCGATTCTGCATATGTTATTTGAGTACCATCAAGATAAAGACGAGTGATGTGTGAAACTGCATCTGAATTTCCATCATTCTCCCAGGCGAAATCGATATAAGAAACCTGATTCTGATAAATTGTTCCATCTGTTGTTGTCCCACTTACTGGGGAAACTACTATTTTATCATCCCATCCCGATGGTTGATATGGTAGTAAATTGGGTTCTGCTGTATCTTCCCAACTAACAATATAATTATTAATAGTATGTATCACATCACCTGTGTTACTACTATTTAATGGCCCGGTATTGGCTCCTGGTCTAAATTGTGTGTGAATTGTGTATGTTTTGTCTCCTGATGTTGTCTCTGTCCAACTTAAATCTAAAGTAGAAACAGTTGAAATTTCCGGAGATAGATATACCCAGTCTTGTTTATCCACATTGAAATTTGAATCAAAAACCCAAACCTGTAATACTCCACCAGAACCTGTTTGTATTCCAACATTTACCTCTAGGTTAAATACTTGGTTAACAATATTGGAAGCCGGAGAAGAAGGATTTGGATCCACACTTAATATATCAGCTCCGGGTGTTACATAAATCTGCCTTGAATATTCATTATCCCCTTCCTCGGATTCATCAACATTGCCATCTGCATCTACTACTAATTTTAAAGTATGCCAGCCGGATTCTGTAAAAGTATATAGCCAATCATCGCCATGCGCATAGTAACCTGCTGTAAGACCAGTGACCTCTGTATGTTTTATTTGAGTGCCATCAAGATAAAGACGACTTGTGTGGGTACCTGCATTCGCATTACCATCATTTATCCAGGCAACATCGATATATGAAACCTGATTCTGATAAATTGTTCCATCTGTTGTAGTCCCACTTACAGGTGAGACTACTATTTTATCATCCCAACCCGATGGCTGATATGGTAGTAAATTGGGTTCTGCTGAATTAGCTGAAAGTTCCACATTATCAATTAAAACGCCGGAATATGGATCCCCTGAAACACTTCCATCACTATCAAATCGGAATTGAATATATAATCCTGACTGCCCTGTAAAACTACTTAAATCAAGTGTTAAAAATTCCCAATCTAAAGGATCTGTTGTACCACTTTCAGTATAAATATTATGCCATGAACCATACTGGTCTCTTACATTAACGGTAAACTCATCATACCCACTTTCGGTATCAACAATTTTATAAAAAGATAATATTGCATCAGAATATCCTGCCAGACTTATATTTCTTCTCTCCATAAAAACACTTAAATTGTCCGGATAATAATAAGTACTTCCGTTTGGATCCGAATAACAATGCGCATAGTCGTTTGGCCAAGCCCAGGCATAATTTCCATCTCCTCCGTCATGACCTATTGTCCATGAGCCGGGATGTGAACCACTATAATCGTCGAAAAATATAGTACTGCTACTGACCATTGTTTGCGACTTAAGAAAATTTTCTGAAATAATATAGTCGCTTTCTATCTCTTTTACAAAGAAAGTATCTTTCTTAACTACGGTTGATTTATTAATAATCAGATTCTTATCCGTTTGGTTTTTTTTTATAATTAATGAAGGGGAATGTTGCCTTGTAATGGGCATTATTTTCTGATCTTTAACTTCCTGACCTGATGGTTCCTTTATTTCATGTTCTTTTAAAATTACACTTTTTGTTCCTATCGGATTTCTTTCTTTATTAATTATTATTTTTTCTGTGCGACACGCACTTTTAAGTATACTATTAGATTCACTTTGAATTGAATCCTTTTGTATTATATACTTTTCAATTATTAAGTTTTTATTGTTGACAGATTCTTTTTCAACTTGATTGATTTTAATATTGGAGATTTTATTGAGTTCTTGGTTATGAAGAGATTCTATAAC
>JAQICU010000088.1 GCA_027858325.1 Candidatus Cloacimonadota bacterium | reverse complement strand
TCTTCACAGTAGCTTTCTTTGCCGTAGTTTTTTTCCCTTTTGTTTCTTTTTCTTCTTCTTCATTTGTTTCGATTTTTAGATTGTGCCATTTTTCTAATACTCCGGCTTTGCGAAGTAAAGATCTTACTGTATCGGAAGGTTTTGCTCCCTTTTGCAACCATTGAATAGCTTTATCTGTATCAACTTTAAGTGTAAGAGGATCAGTTTTTGGATCATAATGTCCAAGAGATTCAATATAAGCACCATCTCTTTTTTTACGTGAATCAAGTACTACAATTCTGTAAAAAGGTGTATCAATTTTACCCATTCTTTTAAGCCTTAGCTTAACCATGTCGACTCCTTATTTCTTATTAAACATTTTTTATTTACTAAAAAGGATTAACTTTTTTTTAGCCATTTATCGTCAAGCATTTTCTAGATGCTTAAAGTACTGTTTTAACTTGTTGAAATGTAAAAAGTTATAAAACAGTTTTGCCACTTAATCCTTGCTACATCATTTTCCCAAGATTTAGAAAGGCAGCATACCTTTATTCATAAACTTTGGAGTATTAAATTGTTTCATCATTTTCTTCATTTGTTCAAATTGTTTGAGAAGCCTGTTTACATGTTGTATGGAAGTTCCACTTCCTTTGGCAATTCGGTGTCTGCGGCTTCCATTTATGCTTGCCGGCTTTTCTCTTTCTTGCGGTGTCATAGAGAAGATGATAGCCTCGATATGTTTGATATCATTTTCATCAACCTTCATTCCTTTCATAGCTTTTCCTTCCATACCGGGTATCATTCCCATAATTTGATCCATAGGTCCCATCTTTTGAATTTGCTGTAATTGGGAAAGGAAATCAGAGAAAGTAAACGTATTTTTCTGGAGTTTCTTTGCTAGTTTTTCTGCTTCTTCCAGATCAATGTTTGCTTCAGCCTTTTCAATCAAGCTCATGACATCACCCATACCTAGAATTCTATTTGCCATTCTATCGGGATGAAATTCTTCTAGATCAGATATTTTCTCACCGGTTCCAACAAAAGCTACCGGTTTATCTGTAACTGCTTTGATAGAAAGAGCTGCACCACCGCGCGCATCACTATCCATTTTTGACAGTATCACTCCGTCAAATTCGAGCTGATCATTAAATTCTTTTGCAACATTAACAGCGTCCTGACCGGTCATCGCATCAGCAACGAAGAAAATATAATCAGGTTTCAAGAGCTTTTTAAGATCTATCAGCTCCTTCATCATTTTCTCATCAATATGCAATCTTCCTGCAGTGTCAAAGATCTGAAGATTTATGTTGGAATTTTCTGATTCCTTTAACGCTTTTTTAGCTATCTTAACAACATTCTTCTGCTTTTCATCTGCATAAACAGGAATAGTTAATTGCTTTCCTAAAACCCTTAATTGCTGAATAGCAGCTGGACGATAAACATCGCAGGCAACAAGTGCAGGGTTTATAGATTGATTACGAAATTTACTGGCCAGTTTTGCGCAAGATGTAGTTTTACCGGAACCCTGCAAACCTACCATCATGATCTTGTTCAGTTTATTGTCATGTAATTTGACCTTGAAATTCTTACTTCCCATCAAATCTATAAGTTGATCATGTACGATCTTAACAACTTGATGACCGGGAGTAAGACTCTTCATCACTTCTGTTCCTACTGCTTTGGCACTTACATCATTAATGAAATCTTTAACAATTTTAAAGTTCACATCAGCTTCTAATAAAGCACGGCGAACTTCACGCATTGATTCTTTTATGTTTTGTTCATTTAATTTCCCATGACCTTTCAGTTTACGGAAAATGGAATCAAAGCGTTCGGTTAGATTATTAAACATAATTACTTATTTCTTAAATTTTGAATTTGTTTTTTGTAATTATCAGAGCCAAAAATAAATGAACCTGCAACTAGAATATCAACCCCAGAACTAATAAGTTTTGGAGCATTAATATTGTTGACCCCACCATCAACTTCAATTTCCAGATCAGGATTTTCTTGATTAGCTAACTTACGAAGTTTTTCAATTTTTTCATACACAAGCGGTATAAAGCTCTGTCCACCAAAACCAGGATTAACACTCATAATAAGAATAAAATCAAGGTCTGCAATTACAGGGAAAATAGTTTCAACAGGAGTTGCAGGATTCAAGGCAATGCCGGCTTTTACACCGTATTTTTGAAGAACTTTTAATTGCCGATGAATATGAGTTTCAGCTTCCTGATGAAATGAAACATAATCGATATCCCATTTTCCCAGTGTTTCCAGATATACATCAGGATTGTTAACCATCAGATGCACATCAACCGGGATTTGTGCAATGTCTTTAATTTGTTTAATTATCGGTAATCCAAAAGTCAGGTTAGGAACAAAATGACCATCCATTATATCCAGGTGCAGAATATCAGCACCTGCATTTTGAATTTTATTTATCTCTTCTTCTAATCGAACAAAATCTGCTGAAAGAAGAGAAGGAGCTATCTTTATCATTATTTACCTGCGTTTACCTTTTTTACTTTGTTTCAGAAAGAAAACAATATTAGACAATTTCACATGCAACATCCTATTGACATCACTGATGAGTTGTGATCTTCTGAGAACAAGTTCCTGCATCCAAACATTATTGGTAACTGCAATAAAAAGCACGCCATTTTCTAATTTAATTATGGAAGCACGCTCTGCCAGCAAATCACCAACTATTGATTTCCAACCAAATGCAATAGCTATTAGATCATGATTATCTTCACCTGCAATACTATAAACCAAGTCTTTAACAGCATTACCACTCTTGAAAGATCTCATTGAAAATCAACTACTAAAGCAAAAGGAGTTAATCCTTCTTGAAATAAAGGGAGAATCCCCACCATGCAAAAACCGATACAGCCACGATTGCCCAGTAGGAAGTACCTAGAGCATTATATGCATTTGGGAAATATGTAGATAGGAATGTTATGGCAAATACTGCTGGTAAAGCAGCGATGAGAATTAGAAGAACATATCCCAATATTTTTTTAAGCTTTATACCATTTATCAGAGTAATTGCTAATGCACCCAGTCCAATCAAAACAATCGTTGCTAGTAATATCAATACATTTGGCAGGATAGGAAGACCTATTTTTCTTAGGGCTATGACAGGACTGAAAAGACCAACTAAAAGCAAAACAATTCCGGATATCTTATTAACAAAAGCTATTTTTTTAGGATTGATCTCGGTTCTTCTATGATGTTTTTTAATATAAAGATAAACAAATGCAAAAGTTGCAGTAAAGAATGCCAGATAAAAGAAAAATCCAAATGTTGGATCATCTGAAGAAAGTCCTAACGCTGCAAATGCAAGCAGCAAAATTATCCATCCAATAATACTAATTACCTTTTTCAAGTTTTCCTCCCAATTTTACGAATTCTTTATTCATTTTCAGTTTCTATATCATTATTTTGCTTAACTTCTATGTTATCAACTATGTTTTCAACATCGACGTTTTCAACGTCAATTTTCACATTAACCGAAGTTGTTAATTCTGAAGTAAAACTAATCTCAACTTCAAAAGTACCAACTTCTTTAAGGTGTTTTTCCATAACAATGTCTGCCTTATGGACTTCGATCTCTTTTTCAGCAAGTGCTTTCACGATGTCATTTTCTGAAACAGAGCCGAAGAGGTGATTATTTTCATCAGCTCTTCTATTAAATGTAAGTTCAACACCTTTGATCTTGTCGAGGACTTCTTTATACTTTCCGTGTAAAGCAATTTTTTCGTCAGCAGCTTGTGTTTTTATTACTTCAATTTTTGTGAGATTTTTTGGACTTGCGTGTATTGCAAATCCATTTGGCAGTAAGTAATTCCTGGCATAACCAGGCTTTACTTTTACTAGTTTACCGGCTTCACCTAAAGCCTTTATATCTTTAGTTAAAATTACGTTCATCTATTTCCTCCATATCTATTTTCCTAAAATTAAACCAAATATCAGTAAGCCCAACAAGAGCAACTAATAATAAAATAAAATAATTAAACACCATTGAAAAGATCAATAAAATAAGCAGGAATTTTGATTTTTTAAAGAAATTTCCCCAGTAGAAATCTAAAATGGATATTCCCTGGATTAAAAATAATGGTGCGATCATGATCAGTGCATTTATACCAACAGTCTGCATTTTTGGCAGTAGAAAAGTTGCTAATGTCATTATTAAAATATAGATTAGATAAAAAGGCATTCTAATCCTTTTATGATTCCATTTTAAACTTCCTCTTTTGGAAAGTAATAGAGATCCAATGTAGATCGCTAAAACTATTGTTAAAACCCAAATTCCAACATAATACTTAGTGAATACTACTTGAAACGTTTCAGTGAAGTTCAATGCTAAAGTTAGCTGTTCATTGTTATTTTGGAATGATTGTGTAATAAATTCTTTGTATTTTCCAATAACTTCTGTAATTATTTCTGCATATTGCTTCCCGAATATAACCAAACGTAATATCGCATAAATGATATTCAGAAAGAAAACCGAAATCAAGGCATTGATGTAATTCTTTGTACGATGTAAACTCCATAAATATAGAGCAGATGTTAATCCTATACCAAATAACAGATCAATTACAGAGATAATATCCAACATTCTAAAGAGAAAAAGTAAAGCAACAAAACCAAAATACACAGAATAGAACAGGTTTCTCTTCTCCTGGTATTTATCACTAAATGTTAATATAAAGATCAAACCCCAGAATGGGGATAACGTTGCAATAACAACGGAAATAACAGCTATTAAAATCACTGTTTAGTATTTATGTTTATCAGTATATTGAATAAGAGCCATCTGACGTGCTTTTTTTATTTCTACAGCAATTTTTCTTTGATGTTTTGTACAAGCACCTGTAAAACGTTTTGGTGTTATCTTTCCGCTTTCAGAAATATATCTCTTTAATAAACCAACATCTTTATAATCAATTACTGCATCTTTGTTCTTACAGAAGAAACAGACTTTCTTCTTGAAGAGAAATTTGCCTCTTGGTTTGAAAGTTCGTTTTCTATTATCTCTACCTTGAGGTGGTCTTGATCTGGTATATGGTCTATGAGTTTTTACCTCAGCTGGTTTGGTAACAGATTTTTCTGCTACGGTTTTTTCTATTTTTTCTTCCATTATTTTCTCCTTCAATTTACTAGAATGGAACATCGTCATCTGTGACTTCTGCAACAGGTTGACTTACGTTCTTTTTATTAATATTATCAGAGGGTTGGAATTCCTCATTTGACTTCGCATCATAGCTTTCCTTCTCAAGGAAAGAAACCTTATTGCTGATAATTTCAGTTACTTTTCGCTTCTGCTCGTTCTTATCAACATAAGAATGAGTTCGTAAATAACCTTCTACGAGTACGGGGCTTCCTTTATGTAAATATTCAGCACATTGTTCACCGCGCTTGCTCCACACAACAATATCTATATACCCAGTATCTTGTTGCCATTCCCCATTCTTTTGATAGTTTCTATTAAATGCAATTGAAAGTTTTGCAACGGGAGTACCATTCTGAAGATAGCGTAATTCAACATCTCTGGTTAATCTTCCACTTATAGTTATTGAGTTAATATTAGGAAATCTAAGTTCTTTTGCCATAACATCTCCCTATTTAGTTAATATATTATTACGAATAATATATTCATGTAGTTTGTAGAACCGGTCAAGTTCATTTACTTTGGTGGAATCAAGTGTGAAATGGCTAATGAAATAATAGCCTTCCTTGAAATTGCTGATCTGATAAGCTAGGCGTTTCTTTCCCCACTCGTCAGAGTTAAGGATCTCACCGCCTTTTTCCTTGATGAAACTTTTTATCAACTCGTTTTCTTTTTTAGCATTTTCTTCACTAAGAGTTGGAGTGATCACGACCATACTTTCATACTTATTAAGCATTTTTCCTCCTTTGGTCTTTTTAAGATAGTAAGATTATTTTACTATCTATCGATCCTGAGAATCTAAAATTTTCTCAGAATAGGATTTTTTATAGTTACTGTATTTATTCACCATCCGATCAAGATTAAAATTCTGATAATCTTCCAGTAATATATTTAAAAGATCAAAAACAACATTTAACATTGAAACTTCTTTTTTTGAGAAATCAGAAAGAACATAATTTGAAAGATCCTTCTCAATTGGGGACCCTACTCCAATACGGATTCTTCCAAACTCAGAAGAGCCGAGAGCATCAACAATAGATCTTAGCCCGTTATGTCCGCCATTGCCGCCATTTTTTCTTATCCTGATCTCTCCAATAGGAAGATGAATATCGTCAACGATAACAAGTATTTCATCTATCCTATGTTTAGTTAGAACAGAAATAATTGCATCTCCGCTTCTGTTCATATATGTTTTAGGTTTTATAAAGATCACATCATCTGACATCAGATAATCGTATTTAGTTCTTCTTTTGAATTTAAGATCAAGTTTCTTAATGTAGGAATCCAGAAAGGCAAAACCAATATTATGCCGATTATATTTATATTTTTTCCCAGGGTTCCCAAGTCCGACAACTAATCTCATTATTCAGAATCTTTTTTAGAATCCTCTTCTTTGGCAGATTTATCACCTTCTTCACCTTCTTCACCTTCTTCACCTTCAGCACCTTCGGTTCCTTCAGCTCCTTCTTCACCTTCAAGCTCTTCTTCTTCTTCAGGCTCTACCAGAATAGTTGGAAGACTTACTGCAGCAATGGTAGTTTCATCAGAAATGTTTGTTTCTACATCACCCGAGAGCTTGATGTCGCCGAAGTGAATAGAATCACCGATATTCAAAGCGGAAATATCAATTCTGATCTCATCCGGAATATCTTTTGGAAGACATGTGATTTGGATTTTTCTGAGAATGATCTCAAAAACTCCACCTTCTTTTGTTCCGGGTGCTTCGCCATCAAAATTGATAGGAACATCAATAGTAATAGGTTTACCTTTATGAAGTTCCATAAAATCGATATGCGTAATTTCTCTTGTTAATGGATGAATCTGCTTTTCTTTTATGAAAGTTTTGTATGTTGATCCATCAACTGTAATATCGAAGAATGCGATCCCGCCAATTGACTTTTTATATTCGCGTGTATAATCACGTGCGTTAATAGAAATTTTAATACCTTCCTGCCCGTTTCCATAGATTATACCAGGGATTAAACCTTCTTTTCTAATTTTTGTAAGATTAGATTTTTTTCCCAAATTTCTTTTTTCAGCATTAATATTTATGTTCATTACTTCCTCCGTTGAAATTCCACTCAGTGGATTATATGTCTATCTAAATAAGATACTTAAAGATTCTTCAATGTGAATTTTTTTAATTGCATTAGCTAATAATTCGGCAATGGGAAGCTGTACTATTTTTTTGCATTTTGCTTTCTCTTTTGTTAAAGGAACCGAATTTGTAATAAACAATTTTTCTATTGGTGATTCTTCAAGGTTTTTAATGGCATTCCCTGAAAGAATTCCATGTGCACAAGCTGCATAGACTTTCTTGGCACCATGATTTAATAGTGCTTGGGACATTTTGCATAAACTACCTCCTGTATCGATTATATCATCAAAAAGAAAAGCAGTTTTTCCTTCAACATCACCAATAATGTTTAATATTTCAGCTTTGTCGTCATTCCTTATCCTGCGTTTATCTCCTATTGCCAAACCGCAATCAAGCCGTTTAGCTAATAACCTTGCCCTTGCGGTTCCACCAGTATCTGGTGAAACAACAACTGCATCAGTCAGATCAAGATTTGCTTTAAAGTACCGAATAAAAATAGGCGTTGAATAAAGGTGATCAACGGGTATATCAAAAAAACCTTGTATCTGGTCTGAATGAAGATCCATAGCTACAATTCTGTTTGCACCTGCTTTTGTAAGAAGGTCAGCAATCAATTTTCCAGTTATTGCGACTCCGGGTTGATCCTTTTTATCTGAACGTGCATAACCGAATAACGGAATGATGCAATTGATCCTCGCTGCTGATGCACGTTTAAGTGCATCTATCATGATGAATAGTTCCATTAAGTTATCGTTAACAGGAAAACAAGTAGGCTGAATAATGAATATATCAGCGCCACGAACATTCTCATTGATCTTAACGAATGAATTATCGTTAGAAAATTTGAAAACTTCAGCATCGCCTAATGGAATACCGGATAGTTTTGAAACCTCATTCGCCAATTCAATATTTGAATTTCCGGTGAAAATCTTTAGTCTTGAAAACATCTATTGCTTATTCTGCCGGTTTCTCAGTGTCTTCATCATCTGATGATGGTGCTTCTTGTATAACTTCTTCAGGTTTCTCAGAGCTTTCAACATCTGATGATGGTGCCTCCTGAATAACTTCCTTTGGTTTCGCAGAACCTTCATTAGCTGTAGATAATGCTCCCTGAAGAACTTCTTTATACTTTTCAATGATAACACCTTCGATCATATTTCTTGCTTCAGTATTGATCGGATGAGCAATATCACGATATTCTCCAGAGCTAACCCTACGGCTTGGCATTGCAACAAAAAGACCATTATCGCCTTCGATAACCTTGATGTTCCTAATAATGAATGCATCGTCTATAACCATATTGACGAATGCTTTAAGTTGATTACTTTCTCTAAGAAAAACTTTAACATCTGTAATGTTCATTTTGCACTCCTTTTAGTTTTAGTAATGTAATTCCAATAGCCCATTTTAGAATAGTATATTGAAAATTTATCTGCTGTTGCTCTGTCTGGGCAGAAACCAATTATTGTGGCTCCGCTGCCTGAGAGCATTGCCTGATCGACCCCGTTTTCCAGCAGATGATCAATGATTATTTGGATCTCGGGATATTTTTTGCATACGCCAACCTGGAGTTTGTTATAGCACCATTTAATGTTCTCATGTTCTATCAGTTTTAACCAATTGTCATTTTCATGACCATCTATTGAAACTGCATCATAAGCTTCTTTACTGGAAATCTCAAAACCAGGATTTACTAAAAATATATTATCTAATTCAATTTGTTTAAGACGGTTTATTTTTTCTCCACGGTTTTCACCTAAAGCACAGTTACCTTCAAGGAAGAAATTTATGTCGCTTCCAAAATTATCTGCGATCTTATGCATTTCTTTTCGCGAAAGATCAAGGTTCCATAACTCTGAAAGTCCAATGATCGTGCTAGCTGCATTACTGCTTCCACCACCCAATCCTGCTGAAATGGGTATGTTCTTTTGCAATTCTATTTCCACACCAAATTTCACATTATATTTATCTTTTATAAAGACCGCAACCTTGTAAATCAAATTTTCATTTGTACTTACAAAGTCTATATCTGACAAAATTTTAATTGCACCTTTTTTTGTCAAAGCAAAATTTATTATATCCGCAAGCCCTATTTCGGAGAAAACAGTTCTTATCTGGTGATATCC
>JAQICU010000178.1 GCA_027858325.1 Candidatus Cloacimonadota bacterium | reverse complement strand
GTCAGCCCCATATAAGGTTACTTTGTGGAGTCTTTTTTAAAAAAACGGTCTGTATGCCGTTTGAGAAGAGATAATTTTTTGGATTATTATCGTAATGGCATATACATTTACTGCCTTTAGATTCAAGCGAATGAAAATTGATCATCAATTCAGTTATCTTTGCGAAATTCGGTTGTTCAAGATCCATTATCGGAATGCCTTCGATATATTCTAACATTAGAGTAATCTTTCCATCGTTGTCAATAAGCCTTGGTGTGAAAGGTAATTTTTTCTTGTAGATGTAAAGTTCTTTTTTAAACATTTTTGGAGAATTACAAATTTTAATTACCTGGTTTTTCTCCCTATTAATAATAATTTCCGATTTCATAATCATTCTCTAATTTTTATATCGATACTATCACCTTCATGATATCCTTTCAAATTGTTTACATATGCCTTAATTATGTCTTTTAATGTATTTTGAACATAAGGCACAATATTAATATCATTTCCGGCAATTTCAATTTTAATATCGAGATTGCGGTCTGTTTTACAATCTTCACGCTTGTTACGTCCGGCAAGAATCCCAGAAACCATTTCTCTGCAATTCATTCCACATTCACCACAACATTCAAGTTTCGGAAGTGGAAGCACGTGGAATACTTTTTCAACTACAAGATCAGTAAGTTCTTTTATCTGTTCCTTAGAGTGGAATACATTTAGATCTTCATATTTATCATGATCATTCGCGTATTTACCGGAAATAGCAAATACAGTTCCATCAATTAATTCTTTCAATTGCTTTTCATCTTCTGCACAAACAATGCGGGGGAGAGCAACATCTTTCATCCCTTCCACAACAACATAATCACTTTTAAGATGGGAAAGCATTTCGTTCAAAGAAAGCTGCCTGTTCCAGATTTGATAAGTTTCAGTAATTCCTCTGGCAATCACAGTGTCACCACTTGCTTGTGCATGTTTCCAACTGTTACTTCCTTTTTTCTCCATAGTGAAATTCTCATTATGGATATCTTTGATAGAGGTCACATTAAATCCTCTTTTTCTTAATTCTTTGATCAACTCTATGGTGACAGTCGTTTTCCCTGTATGATGATATCCGGCTACACTAAGAACTTTCATTTTTATATTTAAGCTCCAAGATTAATTAAAACTTTTCTTAAATGAAACAATTCGATTTTTTCCTAATTTTTTACCTTCATATAATGCTTTATCTGCCCTTGAAATGCATTCATCTGTTGTTATTGATTTAGAAAAGGAGCATATCCCAAATGTCATTGTTATGGATATCATATAGCCCTTATATTCAATCTTTTCTTTTTCTATTTTTCTCCTGATCTTCTCTGTGATTATTTTACTACCTTTGTTATCTGTTCCAGGAAGTAGAAATAGGAATTCCTCTCCTCCCCAACGAGCGCAAATATCTTGTTTACGTATAGTTTTATTGATCAAATTTGAGAGAGTTATTAGAGCTTTATCACCGGCAGCATGACCATATTTATCATTAACATCTTTAAAATTGTCAATGTCACTTATTATGATTGTAAAAGGTTCAGAATTTCTCTTAAATCGGACAGCTTCATAACTTATTTGATCTAAAACAGCTCGTCTGTTGGGCAATTGAGTTAATGGATCAGTTTTTGCCATCTTCTCCATGTCCATTGAGTGCTTCTTCTTCATTTTATACTTACTCGATAATACAAGTACAATAATAACTAATAAAACTAATAAAACTAATAAAACTATACTTGCTATTAGTACAAAAAAGTATATATTTCGAAGTCTTTTTTGTTTGGAAATATTTAGATCGTAGATCTTGCGTTCATACTGCAGTTTTTCGATCTGTTTATTCTTACTTTCATTTTGAAGTTTAGCAAGCTGATCTTTATCGTCACTTTCTGTTTCAAGCTTCTCGATCAGCATCTGTTTTTCTTCAGCAGTTTTTGTAACTTCTACTAATTTTTCTGTAGTTTCCGCTTTATCAATTTCATGTTTAATTTCAATATCACTGAGCAATGTTTCAACTTGTTC
>JAQICU010000175.1 GCA_027858325.1 Candidatus Cloacimonadota bacterium | reverse complement strand
GTAAAAACAATAGATAGTTCTTTAATTCTGAATTTTTTAATCCAGGTGCGGAAGTACATCTCAATCTGGAATGAATATCCATCGGACAGAATGTCGTCCAGATCAATGCTTGCCAGCACTTCCCTTCTAAAACATTTGAATCCGCCGGTTGGATCATTTATCTTCATCCCAGTGATCAACTTAGCATATTGTGCTGCAAAGAAACTCAGGATAAGTCTCCGTAGAGGCCAGTTCACAACGTGAATACCTTTTACATATCGTGAGCCAATTACAAGATCGGCATTTTCTATTTCATCTAACATCCTGGGAATATCATCAGGATCGTGTGAAAAATCGGCATCCATCTCAAAAATAAAGTCGTATCCATTTTCTAAGGCAAATTTGAAACCGGCAACATAAGCCGAACCGAGCCCCATTTTTCCTTTACGTTCAATTAAATGAATACGCTTGTTCTTTTTTTGCTTATCTCTCACAAGGTTAGAAGTTCCATCAGGCGAGTTGTCATCAACAATTAAAACATCAATGCTCTCCTTCTGTCTGAGAGCTGCGTCAATAATTGCAGAAACATTTTCAGCTTCATTATAGGTTGGAATAATAATTAATGTTTTCATTTTTCATCCAGATTATTTTTTAATAATTGTGCTTCAGGTACTTTCACTTTTAGTTTGGCTGGAGCCCCCGCCCAAATATCCCCGGCTGTTACATCTTTGGTGACAAGACTTCCACCTGCAACCACTCCATCTTGGTTTATCGTTTTTCCCGGCAGGATAGTGGAATTTATACCAATACGGCTGCCTTTTTTCATGGTGATCCCTTTAAAGTGATTAAAACGTTCTTTATCACGAGCCAAGTAATTATCATTACTGGTAGCAACTGCCGGAGCAACAAAACAATAATCTTCGATCTTCGAATATGCTGTAATATAACAATTCGTTTCAAATTTGCATCTTTCTCCAATGGTCACAAAATTCTCAATTGATACATTTCTTCCAATAATATTAAGATCACCAATTGTAACATTCTCACGGATTGTAGCCAGATCAGCAATAAGGCAATTAATTCCAATTTTACTTTGAACATAAATTATTACATTAGCTCCAATCTGGCATTTATCTCCGATTATAGACGGTTTTAAATTAGGGTCTACTTTGAAAATACTGCGCGGTGAGCTGAGCGGTTTTTTACCAATTATTGTGTTATCATCAATACGTACATTATCACCAATTATGCTTCCTGTGTGTATAACCACATTATGCCCGATCAGACAATTTGTTCCAATTACTACATCATCCATTATAACACAATTAAAACCAATTTTGGTTTTCTTTCCTATTTGTGCTGAACTTGAAATATACTGGTTCATTTAATCCTCCGAATTATGATGATATCACATTTATGACGGCTGTGTTTGAAGTAAAGTTTTTTTGTTAATAAAAGATAAAAGCCTGCAAGAATCTGCAGGCTTTTTTTATTTTTAGCTTAATGATTTACACTACACCATGATCTAACATTGCATTTGCAACTTTCATGAAACCGGCAATATTTGCACCTTTCACGTAATCCACAAAATCACCTACAGTTCCATATCTCACACATTGCTCGTGAATATCAATCATGATCCTGTGAAGTTTTTCATCTACTTCTTCACGTGACCAGTTGAAGCGAAGACTATTTTGAGACATTTCAAGTCCGCTGGTAGCAACACCACCGGCATTAGCAGCTTTACCAGGTGCATAAAGGATTTTTGCTGCCTGGAAAACTTCTACAGCTTCCGGAGTACAAGGCATATTTGCACCTTCAGAAACACAAGTACAGCCATTTGCTATAAGATTCTTTGCATCTTCTTCACCAAGTTCGTTCTGTGTTGCACAAGGAAGAGCGATGTCACATTTAACTTCCCAAGGACGTTTACCTTCAAAGAAAGGAACATCAAACTCATCAGCGTAATCTTTTACCACGTCACGGTTTGAAGCTCTCATTTCTAACATAAAATCAATTTTATCACCTTTAATTCCATTTTTATCGAAGATGTATCCATCAGGACCGGAAAGGGTAACAACTTTTCCACCCAATTCATCTACTTTCTGAATTGCACCCCAAGCCACATTTCCAAAACCTGAAACTGTTACGATTTTACTTTTGAAACTATCGTTTTTAGTTTTTAACATCTCTTCAGCGAAATATACATTTCCAAAACCTGTAGCTTCAGGTCTAATAAGGCTTCCACCCCAGTTAAGACCTTTACCGGTAAGAACACCGGTAAATTCATTCCTAAGTTTCTTATACATCCCAAAAAGGTATCCGATCTCTCGACCACCAACCCCAATATCACCGGCAGGAACGTCAGTATTAGATCCAATATGACGGAAAAGTTCAGCCATGAAACTTTGACAGAATCTCATAATTTCATTATCAGATTTTCCTTTTGGATCAAAATCAGATCCACCTTTACCACCACCCATTGGAAGCGTAGTAAGGCTATTTTTAAAAATTTGCTCAAATCCTAAGAATTTAAGTATGCTAAGTGTTACACTTGGATGAAAACGAAGACCACCTTTGTAAGGTCCTATTGCACTATTGAATTCAATACGATAACCACGGTTTACATGTACTTCACCTTTGTCATCTGTCCATGGAACTCTGAACATGATAGTCCTCTCCGGCTCAACAATCCTATCCATGATCTTGGCTTCGGTGAATTTGGGATTTGCTTCATAAATTTCCCATACTGAATCGACAACTTCTGTAACAGCCTGAAGAAATTCCGGCTGTGCAGGATTTTTTGCTGCAACTTGCTCGATGAACTTTTGCTTATCCATCATACCCTCCATTTTTTTTATTGATTATGAAGTCATATAGAAATTAGATTTTTTATTGTCAATCTTTGTGAAATATTTTTTTTATATTGTATTGTTCTACTCAGTATAAACTTATGGAAGTAAAAAGCCCCCGAGTTATCGAGGGCTTACTTTCATATATTTAGCTATGCTTATACAACACCATGGTCTATCATTGAATCAGCAACTGTGATAAATCCAGCTATATTTGCACCTTTAACATAATTAACAAAATCACCTTCTGTACCATATTTCACACATTGCTCGTGAATAGCGATCATGATATTGTGAAGTCTTTCATCAACCTCTTCTCTTGTCCAGCTAAGACGTAAACTGTTTTGAGACATTTCAAGACCAGAAGTAGCAACACCACCAGCGTTAGCTGCTTTACCAGGACCATAAAGTATTTTAGACTTAAGATAAACTTCAATAGCTTCTGGAGTTGAAGGCATATTTGCACCTTCAGAAACACAGATACAACCGTTATCAATGAGAATTTGAGCCTCTTCACCGTTGATCTCGTTTTGTGTTGCACTTGGAAGAGCGATGTCACATTTGATTCCCCATGGACGCTTACCTTCGAAATATTCTACACCAAATTCATCAGCATATTCTTTTATTCTTCCACGCTTAACGTTCTTAAGTTCCATAACAAATTCAAGCTTCTCTTTTGTTAAACCGTCTGGGTCATAAATAAAGCCACTTGAATCTGACATTGTAACAACTTTACCGCCTAACTCAATAACCTTTTCTGTAGCATATTGAGCAACGTTTCCTGAACCAGATACTGTTACAGTTTTACCTTCAAATGAATCACCTTTGGTTTTCAACATTTCCTTTGCAAAGTAAACCTGACCATAACCTGTAGCTTCAGGTCTAATCAGACTTCCGCCCCAGTTACGTCCTTTACCTGTCAGCACACCTACGAATTCATTGCGTAATTTTTTGTATTGACCGAACATGAAGCCAATTTCTCGTCCACCCACACCAATATCACCAGCCGGAACATCAGTATTTGCACCAATATGACGGAATAATTCGCTCATGAAGCTCTGACAAAAGCGCATTACTTCTGCATCAGTTTTTCCTTTAGGATCAAAATCTGATCCACCTTTACCACCACCCATTGGCAGAGTTGTAAGACTGTTTTTGAATACTTGTTCAAATCCAAGGAATTTCAGAATGCTTAGAATTACACTTGGGTGAAAACGCAATCCACCCTTGTATGGTCCAATTGCACTATTAAATTCTACACGGTAACCACGGTTAACTTTAACCTTACCGTTATCTCTCACCCATGGAACACGGAACAATATTGCTCTTTCCGGCTCAATGATCCTTTCAAGGATATTTGCTTCTACATATTTTGGATTTGATTCATATACAGACCAAATTGTTTCTACAACTTCTTCAACAGCTTGCATAAATTCCGGTTGGTTTGGATTTTTGGCTTTAATGTCAGCTAAAAATTCTTGCATTGTCATTGTAATTTTCTCCTTACTTTTATTTATTTTTTACTACTATATTTTACAGCATCAACAAACTTGAGAAACAAATTTAAATGTCAAGAAATTCTATCTATTTATTTATATTGGATCAATTTGAGCCTTTTGAAATTACTGCAATACCCTTTCTTCCATCAATTTGAATATTTACAGGTTTTTTCAATTCTACGTGACCAGTGTACTTTCCAGAATGTTTAGCAGGTAATGACTTAAGCCATTCCCAATCAATAAAATCGGAATCTGCTGAGTGTGAGATGGTAAAATACCCAACATTCATTGCTACCAAATTATGAAAGAAATGACTTCCCTGGGAAGCTTCTACAGTGAAATTTTCATTGCTTGCTTCAACAATAATTTTTGCTCTATTGATCTGTGCCCAACGTACTGGAATCCCCAGGAATCGATCACTTGTTCCCCACCTTCCAGGACCTAAGAGGACATAATCTCTGTCACTTTCTGCCAGATGATTATTTATCTTTTCGATTTCAGTAACCATTTCAAGAGTTTGCGTATTATCGAATTTATCAGGGTCTATGTAAACAATATCTTTTATGTTTGCTATTTTGCCATTACCCATTGCCATCGTGGAAGATAA
>JAQICU010000087.1 GCA_027858325.1 Candidatus Cloacimonadota bacterium | reverse complement strand
AAATAGATAAGATCGGACTGCCAAATATTGTAATCGAAAAAGATATTGTTCCAGAATTGATCCAGAGAGAAGCTAATGGAAAAAGTATTCACTCAACAATTTCCGAAATTCTATCAAATGAAAATAAATATAGAAAGATCAGTAATGAACTAAAAGAATTACATGATATTCTTGGTAGAAAAACTCCTTCTACAGAAGTTGCTGACATTATTGAGAATTTGATATATGAATAAGTTTTTGCTGTATTTGGTAAAGCATTTAGCTTTTTTTATTGTTAGAATTCTAGGAATATCATGGAGATATAATCTGCAAACTCCAGCACCAAAAGAGAAAGTGATCTATGCGTTCTGGCACAGAAATATGCTCCCGTTACTCTTTCTGCATCGCAATCAGAACGTTGTGATATTAATATCTTCTTCTAAAGATGGTGAGATAATTGCCGGACCTGCAAAATTATTAGGCTATCAGACGGCTCGAGGATCATCCAGCAAAAAAGGAAGTTCCGCCACAAGAAAACTAATTAAACTTGCTAAAGAAAATAGTATTGGCATAACTCCGGACGGACCCAAAGGACCGTCAGAAATAATCAAGGATGGAGTTACATTCCTCTCATATTTTACAAAATTACCGATTGTTCCAATTGCAGTAGATGTTAATAAAGAGACGGTTTTTAAATCATGGGACAGATTCCGCCTTCCACATTTCTTTAGTAAGATCAATGTTACTTATGGAGACCCGATCTACATAAATACAAAAGATGAGATCGAAGAGAAGAAGGAATTTCTGCAAAGCAAATTTAATGAATTAACAAAAGAAAATACAGTGAGGTAATTATGAGATTATCAGAAAGAGCAATTAATGTTCAGGCGTCTCCCATCAGGAAATTGATGCCATTTGCCAACGAAACAAAGAAAAAAGGAATTCATATTTATCATTTGAATATCGGGCAGCCGGATATTGAAACACCAAAAGAGATGCTGAATGTTTATAACAATTATGACTCCAAAGTTCTGGCGTATGGACCTTCACAAGGATTGGATATATACAGAAATAACCTAGTAAATTATTATAACAAACATGGTATCAAGCTTAATTCTAATGATATTATTGTAACAACTGCCGGTTCAGAAGCAATTGTGTTTGCTTTGTTAACAGCCTGTAATAGCGGTGATGAAGTAATTGTACCTGAGCCATTCTATACAAACTATAATGGTTTTGCTACCATGACCGGTGTGAAGATCGTACCACTAACAACATACGCTGAAGATGGATTCGCTTTACCAACAGATGAAAAGATCAAAGCTTTGATCAGTTCCAAAACAAAAGCAATAATGTTATGTAATCCGGGTAATCCAACCGGTGCAGTGTATCCAAAAGAAGATATCCAAAGAATTGCTAAAATCGCTATAGAGAATGATCTATTTGTGATCTCTGATGAAGTTTACCGTGAATTTATTTATGATGGTTTATCTCATACAAGTATTTTAGATATAAAAAAAATGGAACAATTGGCAATCATGGTTGATAGTATTTCCAAAAGATATAGCGCTTGTGGGGCAAGAATTGGATGCTTAGTTTCCAGAAATAAGGAATTTATAGCTTCTGCAATCAAATTTGCACAAGCACGTCTTTGCCCTCCTACGATAGATCAACTAGCTGCAAATGCTGCCATTGATATTGAAGAAGAGTATTTTAAAAAAATTATATCCGAATATGAGAAACGCAGAAATCTTGTGTTCGAGGAATTGCAAAAAATTGAAGATGTTATCTGTATAAAACCAAAAGGTGCATTCTACATAATTGCCAAACTTCCAATAGATGATTCTGAACATTTCGCTAAATGGATGCTGGAAGAATTTTCCTATGAAAACGAAACTGTAATGTTTGCGCCGGCGGAAGGATTTTATGCAACTCCCGGTTTAGGGAAGAATGAAATTAGAATTGCATATATCCTTAATGAAAATGATCTAAAAAAAGCGATGAAGATTTTCAGGAAAGGTCTTAAAGAATATAAGAATCGAAGATGAAAAAAAACAATACTTGAGTTAATAGTACCGAAGGTGAAATAGACTGAAGAATTGCAGTGCATTTATTCTTAACTCAATCCCACAGCAAAATGTGTTATTAAGTCAAAGCTGAGAAGTTTTTTAGTTTCCTTGCATCCAAGCCCCAGCTTGGATGCGCTATTAGGGTCTTAAAGTTAGGACTTTGAGACCAGTATTTTATTAAATGTTATTCAGGAAATATCAAACCAATTTCACGTTTCGCACTTTCGATACTATCGGAAGCGTGAACAGCGTTTTCTCCTATGGATTCTCCATATATTGACCGGATCGTGCCAAGCGCTGCTTTGGCGCAATCTGTATTTCCTACCAGCTCACGAAGTTTGAGAACCGCATCTTCTCTACTCAGCATGGCTCCTACTATTTTCCCTGATCTCATAAATTCACTAAGTTCATGATAAAATCCTTTTCCAAGATGCTCGACATAAAACGTATCGGCAAGAGCATTATCCATCTCAAACATCTTAAGTTTTTCTATAACAAATCCATTTTCTTCTATCATCTGTAGGATCTCGCCTATCTGATGTTTTTTTGTTGCATTCGGTTTGATCAAAAGCAAAGTATTTTGTTTCATTATCACTCCAATGTTCGTTTTCTATTTTAAATGCAAAAAATTGCTG
>JAQICU010000145.1 GCA_027858325.1 Candidatus Cloacimonadota bacterium | reverse complement strand
GGAATTAAAGTCTAGTTCCATTATTTATTAAAAAGTTTGAAAAAGAAGAAATAATGAAATGAAGGAGCCAAAAAAGACTTTCGCAGGTATTATTCAATACTGTCACATTTGTAATTCGGATAACTTTTTAACAGACCTTGATCCAGGAGAATTCTTTGGTAAAAAACCGATAAAGTGATTGTTGATATTTCTAACTACAATATCTCCGACTTTGGTTCTGTTGTTTGGGTTAAGATTTTGGATTTTAACCAAATCATTAACAAAGATAATGTTCATCTTATTCATTTTGTCAGCAATAATTCCAATTCTAATGCTACTTTCCGGCGGGTATCATAAAAAATCTGGCGATATTGTAGGAAGATCTATTGTTAAAATGATACAAAAAGGAATATTGAGTTATTAATTTATAATATTATGAAGTTTAATCTTATCAGGATTTTCTATTTTTTGAAGTAACTTAAGAAATGGGGGATCGTCATTGGTAATACTACGGTTTTTGATACTTTTCAAAATTATTTGTTATTTAAATTTTTTACTTTTAATCATGCCCTAATATTCTACGTTTCTTTTCATCTGACCATCCTAATTTATCCGCTTGTTTATTTATACTTTTTAATTGTGCTTTAATTTCTGGGTCGTTAAATATTTTTCTTCCAGCCTTAACACCTAAACCCTTAAAGAATCCACTAATTATACCGTCGAATAACATTTTCTCTCCCTTTTTTAATTCTTACTAAATTTGCATTATAATTAATTAGTTTAAGTGAAATATTTGTCAAGTACAAAGTTTTTTCACACATCCCCCGAAAAATTTCAAATCCATATCACCCTCAACTGTAAAGGTTCTTTCTGGTCAGACTGATATGTGATTTTCCGGTATAAACCAATTTTATTGAAGCAGTACTTGATCACAACAGCAAGCTTATAATAGATAAACTTGTTAAACTTATCAGTGCTGATGTACACGAACTGTACAATAATAAAAAGTATGTTTCAGAAGATTCTAAATTAGTAAAAAGGGGACTAATCGAATTATCAGAAGGAGTATTTTTCCTTTCTAGCGGAACAAACGTAAGACCGGCTCCGGATATTACTAGACGTGTAATCATGAGAACGCCCGTAAATGATGATGAAAGATTGAAACAACTCTTAAAAAATGATGATATCTTCACCTTAGTCGAACCGACTCAGAATTTTGAGGATCTGATACTACCTGAAGAAATGAAGAAGACAATTAATTTCTCTTTGAACCAATATAATTCAGATGTAGATAATGTTCTATCAGAATGGGGACTTTACGACAAAGTTATGAAGCTTACAAAAAAAGTGAATAAGAAACTTGAACCAGGTATGTTGATGTTATTCTACGGTGCTCCGGGAACAGGAAAAACATTTGCAGCAGGCGCCATTGCACAGGCGTTGGGTAAGAAACTTCTGATAACTGATATCAGTCGTATTCAATCTAAATGGGTGGGAGACAGTGAAAAGAATGTACGTCGTGTGTTTTCTCTCTTTGAACGTATTGTTCACAGAGTCAGTAATCCACCTGTATTACTTCTAAATGAAGCTGATCAGTTCCTTACAAAAAGAAGCGGTAATGCAGATTCATCAGTTGATAAAATGATGAACTCAATGCAGAACCTTTTCCTGGAAGCTTTTGAAAATTTAAGGGGAATACTAATAGCTACAACTAACTTGCAAGGTAACTTGGATGAAGCATTCAGTCGCCGTTTTAACCTTAAGCTTGATTTCCCTATGCCACAAGCAACGGAAAGACAAACTCTCTGGAATCTTCATCTTCCTGAATCAATTCCCGGAGTAGAAGATATTGATTTAACATCTTTATCAGAGCATTATAATCTATCAGGTGGGCAGATTAAAGTGATTGTAAAGAATGCCTGTGTGGAAGCTGCTTCACGCAGAGGAGCTTTTAAGAAATTACTCCAAAAAGATCTGATAAAATATTGTGAGTTGGAAGATACTTCCAGTTTTGGAAGCACTAAAATAATAGGGTTTGGAGGTTGAGCTTGATAACCTTATCTGATAACACAGGAAGATCATTTGAGGATGCGATCGTAATTACCGGCGCAATTAATACGGAAGGAGGCGTAGCAGCAGAATATGAACATTTAGTAGCAAAATTCGGTATTCCTGGTATTAACTGGATGTTTATTAAGCAATCAATGATTCCAGGTGAGAATAAATATTTTGACATAATCCAGATTAAAAATATATAAGAGAAAGAGTTTGAAATTTATTTTGATATTACTGAGTTTTTTGAGAAGTGAAACGAATTGAAGTGTAAAACTTAACACCAATAGAGGGGAGAAATGGAAACGAGTAAATTACAGAACTTCAGCATTAAATATAGTAGCATAGGACCTAATCCATATGACGAAAACAATGATATGATAATGTTAGATAAATGGAGAAATTGCTTACCTAAAGATAATGGTATATATGTATTTTCGTGTACCGAAAAAAAATTTCCTTACCCAAAGGGTGAAAGTGGCATTTATTATATTGGCAAAGCAAAACTACTAAGGAACAGATTAATGCATAAATTAAGAAGCGATATAAGAGCTATAAAAAAAGAAACAATAGAAATTGAGAATAATAAAATTTACCCCTATCCATACTTAAATATATATACTAGATATGAATCTAAAGTTTCATTTATTAAACTTCAAGATGAAAGAGAAGCCTCGCTGCTTGAATCACAATTTATTTTAGCATTTTATTTACAATATCTAACATTGCCTTTTGGAAATAGAACAGGTCCAAAAGTTGGGAACAATATTAATTTAGACCAAATTGAATATTATCTTAGTGTTTTGAAAGAAATCGAAGAGAAAAACGAATATTTAAAACCATTGAAAGAGGAAGAAATTGAGCCCAGATACCTTACAAAATCACGTTTCAAATTAGCACTGGAATGCCCAACAAAACTATTCTATACCGGTAAGAAGGAATACCCAGATACGAAAATAGATGACAGTTTTCTGCAGGCTCTGGCAGAAGGTGGCTTTCAAGTAGGAGAACTGGCAAAATGCTATTTCCCCGGTGGCCATGATATAAAGGCGCTGGATTATAAAAAATCTTTATCTGAGACAGGTAAGCTTTTGCAACAGGAGAATGTAATAATCTACGAAGCTGCTATAACTTACCAGAATCTTTTCATTAGAGCAGATATTCTGGTAAAGACAGGTAACCTGGTGAAGTTGATCGAAGTAAAAGCAAAATCATATTCTGAAGATGATGGTGATTTCCTTAATAAAGCCGGTACAAAAATATCTACAAAATGGAAACCGTATGTATATGATGTTGCTTTTCAAAAATTTGTGATTTCTCAGGCATATCCTGATTGGATAGTGAAATCGTACTTAATGCTGGCTGATAAGACAGCGAAATCTTCAGTTGATGGACTTAACCAAAAGTTCGTTTTAGAAGAATATAAAGGCAGAACATCTGTCAGGATCGATGGAGATGTCTCTGAAGAAGCTTTGGGAGATAAGATTCTTATTCAGGTTCCCACTGATGATGTTGTAGATAGAATATGGGATAGTAAAGATGACTATCTGTCCTCAGATAAAAGTTTTGCAGAATGGATCCAATTTTTTGCAGATAAATATGAGAATGATGAGAAGATAATAACCCCAATTGCTGCTAAGAAATGTCAAAGTTGTGAATTTAATGTCAATACCGAACATGAAGTTGATGGTTTTAAAAGCGGCTTCAAAGAATGCTGGGCAAATGAGCTTGGTTGGAGTGATGAAGATTTCAATGAACCTAACATATTTGAGATCTGGAATTTTAGAAGAAAGCAACAATTAATGGATGAAGGTAAATATTTCCTGAAAGATGTTGATAAGGATGATATTGGAATAAAACTATCTGGTGGATTTGGATTATCTACAACTGAGAGGCAATGGCAACAAATTGAAAAGATCAAGAATAGTGATGTTTCTGTTTACTTTGATAAAGTTGGATTTCAAACAGAAATGAGAACATGGAAATGGCCTTTGCATATGATTGATTTTGAAACATCTGCAGTGGCTATTCCTTTTAACAAAGGAAGAAGACCATATGAAGGGATCGCATTTCAGTTTTCTCATCATATAATAAATCAAGATGGTTCTATTGAACATAAGGGTGAATACATTAACCGAATAAAGGGCAAGTTCCCAAACTATGATTTTATACGAGCATTAAAGAAGGAATTGGAAACAGATGAGGGGACTATCTTTCGATATGCTCCTCATGAAAATACATTCTTGAATATAATTTATGATCAATTAAAAGCATCTGATGAACCTGATAAAAATGAGCTTTGCGATTGGATTAAAACTATCACTAAATCCCGTAACGATTCGGTGGAGAAATGGGAAGGTGAGCGCAATATGATCGATATGTTGGAATTGGTTAAAAAATATTACTATAATCCAATGATGAAGGGATCTAATTCAATCAAAGCGGTTTTGCCTGCAGTACTTAAAAGCTCAGAATTCCTTCAAAAAAAATATTGTGAACCGATATATGGGGCAAAAGATGGTATTAAGAGCCTTAATTTTCCAAACTGGCAATGGATTAAGCTGAATGGCAATGGAGAACCAGAGAGTCCATATAAGCTTCTACCGTTGTTATTTGATGATATAGACCCTGAAGAATTGGAAGAATTTACAACAGATTCAAAATTAGCTGATGGTGGAGCAGCTATGACAGCTTATGCCAAAATGCAGTTTACCGATGTTACAGATATTGAAAGAGAAAATATAATAATAGGTCTTCTGAAATATTGTGAATTAGATACATTCGCAATGGTGATGATCATGGAAGAATGGTTAGAATTGATAAAATAGGAAATAGATCAATATCAGGTATTATTGAAAATGTTGAAAAAATGATAATTAATGATAGAGTGAGTTTTATTTGTTGTATAATTGTTGCATAACTTTTTCAGCACTTTTATAATCATATTAGAATTAAGGTTTTAACAGAATAGGGGAGACTGATTCAGACTCAATTCAACTCGAAAGAAAGAAAATCCCGAGATTAAGTAAAAAACTTTGATTTTCTCCAGTAAGTATCAAATATCGTACTTGTTGGAGGTAGAGATGTTCAAAAGCCATTTGCAATTAGTTGAAGAGTTAAAACAATATTCGTCACCAAAATCTAGAATTACAAGAATGATCAATGTAAAGAGATCATACTAACTAAGATTTATTCACAATCAAAAACCAAAATACCGTCAAATTCATAATTCCTTAACACATCACCATTGATTTACAAATTAGGAATCGGATTCCCAAAATGTAAAGAATGGAGAAGATGATGATTAAAAGAGACATTCAGAGGTTGCTGAAAGAGATGATGAACTCGTTTCCGATTGTAACAATTACCGGACCGCGTCAATCCGGCAAAACAACTCTCATTAAACAAACCTACCCGGAAATGAATTGAAGGTCTTTTAAAATATTGTGAGTTAGATACATTCGCATTGATGATGATTATGGAAGAATGGAGAGAATTATTAAAAATTTAATGTCCAACTTTAGGTACAATTAAAATATTTAACTAAATTTACAATTAATGATATTAAATTGACAATCTCATATTTTAAGGATCATATAAAATAAATTTAAAAAATATCATGAAGGAGTTTAAAATGACAAAAGTAAAAAATAGTGATTTTCAAAAGCCATATATTTCTTTAGAGGAAGCAAGTGAGTATTTATCTCTAAAGAAATTGACCTTATATTCCTATACTTCAAAGAATGTATTACCTTACTATAAGATAAGGAGGAAAATTCTTTTTAAAGTATCAGAGTTAAATGAATTTATAGAAAATAATCGAGTGAAATCAAATGCTGAAATTGAAACTGAAGCTTTAACAAAAATATTCGGTTCTACAACATAGATTTAGCTATTCCATATAATTCATAAAATGCTGCATTGTAAAGAAATGCATAATACTGGTACATGATTCAAATTCAGTTATTGAAACATTATAAGGCTAATATTTATAAATAGTCTCTTCTTCTTTCTTTAAATGAAATAAGTGTAGTTTTGAGTGAAATTCCAATTCTTAAACCAAAGAGAATTCTGATGGTGCCAGTATATTTATATCATTATTAATTAAATAATTATATTGGTTATAAGAAATTTGGGTACTTTAATGCAGCTTTATCTTTCTTCTTATTAACAAGTTTTGCGTAGATTAAGGTATGCTTTATATCTGTATGGCCAAGTAGCCCGGATACTTCGTAAATATCCATACCGGATGTAATTCCAATTGTAGCAAAAGTATGGCGACCACAATGGAATGTGATTTTTTTATTTATACCTAAAGATTTAACCCACTCTTTAATTCTTTTATTCATATAATCATCATCCAAGAAATTAAATACCTTCCCCCTATCACTGTTTATTAGTTCTTTTTGGCGATCAAGAATCTTTATTGCATTAGGATTAAGCAGAACATCTAATGGCTTTTTAGTTTTGATTTGAACTATGGAAAGACGGTCGTTCTTAATATTTTCAAATATTAACGCCTTTGTATCTGATAATCTTAATCCGGTAAATACCGAGAATAGGAAGGGATTGGTTACTCTTTCATTTGGGTAAGGATTGGAAATTAATTGTTCTACTTCATATTCAGTGAGATACCTGATAGGTGGATCAGTTGGCCTTGCATGCTTAACTCGTTTGAAATAATTGAGCATTGGTAGCTTATGCTTATAAATTGCATCATCAAGAGCTTGATTAAGTTTTGAGAAATAATATATTGTAGAATTTACAGAGAGCTTCGTGAGCATATAGTCCTTCAAATCTTCGCAAACTTTCTCATCAATATCAGAAAATTTTATAATACCATTACTAAAGCTGTATAAGTATTTGTAAACACTATACCAGTTTCTTTTAGTGTTTCCCTGATACTTATCAGCAAGTGCTTTAAAGTATACAACAAAGTTTGCATCAAGCTTATTACTATTAAGACTGTATTGATTAGAGTTAAGTTTAAGTTTCTCCACTTCTTCTCTCTTAAACTCGTTGATCCTTTTTAGTAATTTTAGATCAGATGACCAATCTCTTTCTAAC
>JAQICU010000136.1 GCA_027858325.1 Candidatus Cloacimonadota bacterium | reverse complement strand
GATTTACATATGTAAAACTTCCTGAACTATCTCCTTTTTAGATAGCATCATCCGCCTGTTCAATTAAATATCTGAATTTTTCGTCTCGGAATCCTAATTGATGAACAGCATTCTTTTGTTCAGTAACATCATTAGAAATTCCTAAAACATTTATAACTTCCCCAAAATCATTTAGGACAGGTGAAAGCTTGACACGATAAACTGATTTTCCGGTTTTTGTATTAACATTAAGATCGAAAACAATACTTTTCTTACTACTAATAACGTTCATAGCATTTTCAGAAAAAACTTTTGCAGTATTTTCAGCTAGGATATCGGATACATGTTTTCCAAGTATATCTGATTCCTTAAGATTAAGTCGTTCATATAATATTCTGTTACCGGAAATGTATTTTAGATCAAGGTCCAGCATAAAAACTGATGCATCGATACTATCTAATAATGTTTTATAGTATTTTTTGCTTTCTTTCAGTGCATTATACATTTTTTGAATTTTTGTGATATCCCAGAATTCTACAAGTATAGCTTTTTTCTTTTTGAACTCAATAGGAAATCCTTTGACAATTACATTGAATGGAGTTCCATCATTTTTTAAGAATGTTTCTTCAGTAAATTCACCTGCTTTCTTATCTTTCAGTAATTCTTCAATTTTTTTCAAATTATTTTCTTTAAAATCAGGATGTACAAAATTTGTAACTTCTTTACCGATCAATTCTTTTGAATCTTTTACACCGATCAATTCATTAGTTGATCTATTAGTATATACAATCTTTCCGTCGGCATGGATCACCATTGCTGCTGGATTCTTGTCAAGCTGATTTACATATCTGGCTTCTATTTCTAAAGGGTATTCTTCGTTAAGATCATTATGGATCTCTTCACAATTATTTAACTTATCTTTCAAAGTATTAATTTCTGTGATTAATTCAGCTTTAGTCATTTTGTCTAGATTTTTCATGAATTCTTTCGGTATTTATTATTATTTACGAATTTATAGCATTGCACTCATACAAAATTTAAATATGATTAACGAAATAATCAAGGTATATCAATTTATTGTGTAAAAAAGATAATGCTAAATGTCATTTTGGGAATTAATTTAAATGAGTATATTTGCTAAAAATAACAATGAAGAAGGAGCAAAAATGAAGAAAATTATTATTTTTATGGTTCTAGTATTAACAATAATGCTTACTGCTAAAGAAGTTGAGTACAAACCCTTTATTCTAGCATTACAAGAGACTGGAAATATTGATTCGATAGCTTTAAAAACTAAAGCAAAATTGATAAAAAACGGATTTGAGATAGCAGGTGAGTATAGTCCTTATGCCGGATCAAAGATAATAATAGTTACAAATGACGAACTGAAAAATTTAGCCGGTAAATCTAAGTATGGTGGCTTCGGAGTAGCTCAAAGAGTTTCTCTAACAGAGTTAAATGGAACTGTTCAAGTTGGTTATACAAATCCTATCTATATGTTTCATGCATATCAAATGAAAGGGAATATCAAACCAATTTTTGAAAATCTGAAGAAAACTTTGGGTTTCATTAAGGAATATGGTCCGGATGATGGATTAGAAGCAGAAGATATTGAAGACTACCACTATAAGATCATGATGCCATATTTTGATGACTTTGTAGAGCTGGAGGAGTATGATACTTATGAACAAGCTATTTCTATTGTTGAAAAAGGTTTGAAAGCTAAAGCCGGTGGTACTTCAAAAGTTTATAGAATTGATATACCTGGTAAAAAAGTAAGTGTTTTTGGAGTATCTTTATCAGTAGGTGAAGGAAGTGATAAATTTGTAATGGAAGAAATTGATTTCAAGAAGATAAGATCTACTGCTCATTTACCTTATGAAATGATGGTTATTGATAATGAAGTTATAGCTTTACATGCAAAATTCAGGATCGCAATAAACTTCCCGGATCTATCAATGATGGGATCTCATAGCTTTATGGGGATCATGGGTGCACCAGGTGATATAGAGGATGCATTAGAAATGGTAGCCAAAGGTGGTAAAGAATAAATTTTTTACAAATGTAGGGGACGATTTCTTATAGTCCCCATTTTTAATAAAAACATATCCAAATTTTAAATACACACTGGATCCCCGGATCAAGTCCGAGGATGATATTTATTATTTTTCTGGAACACGGGCAATAAAATTCATGGCAAATGCCATCACGGCAATAATAATAAATAACGCTGTGAAAGAATAATTGTCTGCGATATATCCAAAAATCGGTGCAAATACGATCGTAAAAATAGCGGTCAGCTGATTTTCCACTGAAAGGACTGTTGCTCTCTGATCTTTCTCCATCATATCACCAATGACATCTACGAACATTGGTCTTCTGATATTTTTCAAGATATACAGGAAGAAGAAACTTAAAGCTATCAATGGCAATAAGTTAAAATTCACTGATAATGCTATGAATACAGCTGTAAAACCCAGGATGTTCATTGTTAAGCTCATCAATTTTGCAGATGATCTCTTTTTATTGAGTTTGTATACATTTCTTGAAGCATAAGCACTGAAGATATAAATAAACATGTAAATTAGAGCTAGAGAAATTTTAAGAGTTTGCTTCTCATCAAGGTCAAAATAAACACATAGTGTGCTTGATGTTATTAAAGCAGCCAGAATTGGTTGGATGTAATCCTTGATACTCGAGAATGTTGCATCAAAGAATGATGATGATGTTATTGTTTTTAATATCTCAGAACTTTTCATAACTCTTTTGAAATGAACAATACTGTCAGTGAAGAACTCTTTGAAACTGAATGAATGTCTTACTTTTACATCAAGTGAATCAGGGTATGATGCTATTAGGATCATATCAATTATGTAGGGTATTACACAGATTATGAAAAGGAACTTCAGTTGTTCGAATTGGAAAAGAAAATATATTGAAAGGATTGATGATAAAGCTGACCCTATCATTGAGAATGATCTTGTTCTTCCATATACGAAAGTTTTATGTCCAAACCAGCCTTTTTGCTCAAGATATGTCATTATCATTGCTTTATGTGTTCCTGATCTGAATGCTTCTCCGAGACCGAAGAATATCATTGCCATAGAAAATTGCCAGAATTCAGTGCTAAAGAAGAATATTATGAATGATATTATATAAAATGTAAAGCAGAGCAGGAGTTCTTTTTTCTTTCCATAGTTGTCAGCAAGTATCCCTGAAGGTATTTCAAAGATGAACGACATTACTTCTCTGACTGAATATAGAAGTCCTATCTGGAACAGGTTTAGTCCTGACTGCATTAAGAAGATTATCAGGAATGGTTCGAAGAACTTCAGATTTTTGAAAAATCCGTAGAAACCGAATTTCCATATCTGCGGGTCTTTTTTTATAATGTCGTAGGTTTCTTGCATGATTGAAAATATAATTTTTTTATAAGTTTATAACAAGTGAATTTAATCCGTAGGGGAGACCTTCCACGGTCTCCCGCTTATGGTTTCCAATTCAAAAAAACCAACGCGGGAAGGCGTGGAAGCCTTCCCCTACGAATTCATTATTCGTGACAGATTAAAAC
>JAQICU010000134.1 GCA_027858325.1 Candidatus Cloacimonadota bacterium | reverse complement strand
ATTCTTAACTAAATTTGCAAAAAAAGTATATATAATTCATCGAAGAGACGAATTACGTGCTGTTAAATTAATCAGGCAAAGAGCATTTGAAAACGATAAAATCGAAATCATTTGGGATTCAATTGTCAATGAAGTAAAAGGTGGAGATTTTCTTGAGAAAGTTGAGTTGTATAATAAAAAAACAAAGGAAATCAGTGAGCTTGAAATGGATGGTATATTTATTTATGTTGGAATAATTCCTAATAATGAATTAGTAAAATCAATTGTAGATCTAGACGAACAGGGCTTTATTTTAACTGATGAAACAATGGGTACAAAAATCCCAGGATTATATGCTGCAGGAGATGTTGTACATAAGGTCTTAAGACAAGTTGTAACAGCTGCATCAGATGGGGCAACTGCTGCATTTTCCGCTGAAAAATGGACTGAAGAAAATAAAGATAACTTCTAAAAAGAGAGTCAAAATAAAAATGGGCATCCTTTTCAGAATGCCCTATTATTGGTGCAAATAAAAAAAATTAAGCTGCTATAAATTCTACAATTTCTTCTCCCTCAACATATAAAAATTTTGGATTTTCAGGGGGACCGCTTTTCTTGATCTTATCGCTATCGGTATCTTCTTCATATCGCCAAATCTCCCAAGATTCACCCGCACCGTCTATACAGAATGTAATCTTCTTACTTATGAAATTATCAATAATGAATTGAATCGAAGAGAGTGGCTCAGCTTTTGGAACCGGAACGCAGAATTTCTTTCTGTCGTAAACGTATTTCCCCTTTGTCATTTCTTTTCCTCCATCTATTTTTGAATTCTATAAACTGCGTAGCTTTCAATATCATCCAGCCAGTACAACTTATCAGATTTTTTGGGTATTGAAATAATTATTCTACCAAATCTGGCAGTACTGTTTAAGAAACCACTGGTAATATCTATTTGAGTCCATTCTTGTTTCGGAAGTCCATTCTCACTGAATTTGCTAACTCTTTTTCCTTTTGAATTGAAAGCCAGAAAACGAATAGTAATAGATTGATTTGAATTGTAATTAGTTTTCACAAATATTCTTGAGTAATAAACATGATCAGCATCAATCGGGAAAGCATCAGAAATAATATTTATTTTGTCTTTTGGATATTGTACTTTTAAACTTTTTGAACCCGTATAGGCAGTTTCATTATTCCAAGAGACATAATCAAAAGTGTCTTCTAACAAAAACCAACCATCCGGAAGTTTCTGTGGATCATACTCTCCGTCTTCAAAGCTGGTATTATAAACTTCGTTTTCCTTCTCATTTATGTCTTTTTCTGAAAAATCCATTACTGAACCAAAAAAACAACTGGAGAGGACAACTAATAACGCGATAATAATTTTTCCCATAATAACATCCTTAAGCAAAAATGCTTCGTTCATTTAAGTACTTTAAAATAAAACCGATCGCAGTGACATTGACTAAAAGATTAGAACCACCATAACTTAAAAATGGCAGAGGAATTCCTGTTGTTGGCACAATGCCCAGATTCATTCCAATATTAATAAAGATCTGGAAAGTGAGATATGCTAGAATTCCAATAGATACAAATCGGTATTCTTTCCGTTTTATTTTTCTAATGCTCTTTGCGATTTTATATAGGAACAAAAAATATATAAGTAAAATAAATGTGCAACCAAAAAATCCAAATTCTTCACCAATAACAGAAAAAATGAAATCTGTATGATGTTCTGGCAAGAAATTCATATTCTTTTGTGTACCCATTAAGAAACCCTTTCCAAACAATCCACCAGAACCTATTGCTATCTTTGATTGAATGATTTGATAACCTGCACCAAAAGGATCTCGCATCGGATTGATGAAAGTTAAAATCCTATTTTGCTGATAATCTTTCAGGCTGTTCCAAAATATTGGAGTAATGAAAAAGATGAATGTATTTATAGCGACAGCAAAACCAATTATTACTTTATCTAAATTGCTCCGATAGAGAAGATATATTAATAATAGAATATAAACAATAAATATCCAGATCGAAAAAGAAAAAATTATACTTAACATTGGGCTAATTATGAGTATAAGATAGAATTTGGAAAGATCAGATACGATAAGGATAGAAAATAGAATTACCAAAAAAGTTAACGTCGTTCCCAGATCAGGTTCAAACAGAATCAGTGCGAGAGGAACTAAAGTAATAGTAAAAGCACGAAGAAGTATTTGCCCATCACTTAGGAGAGGTTTAGAAATGAATTTTGAAATTGCCAAGATCGTGAATAATTTTGCAAATTCAGAAGGTTGAAAATTAACCAGACCTAAACTTATCCATCTATGGGAACCTTTGATTTCCGGTAAAAATAGAACCCATATCAATAAAAAAATAGTTATTATATATATCGGGAGAATAGATACATCAATTACTGCGTTTGGTATTTTCATTAAAAAAAATAAAATGAGCAGAGAAATTAAAATCCAGATAAACTGTTTAATATAGTAGTTGGCAAACAGGAAATCATCAACTACTTTGGTTGAAGAGGCGGTATATATCGAGACTATTCCTATAATCATAAGAGTAATAAGCAAGCCAAAAATTATCCATTCAAATCTCTTCATTCCACAATCCCATAATAATAATTAATTAATTTTCGTGCAATTGGAGCGCTAACACTACCACCATGACCACCATTTTCTACAAATACATTAAATCCAATTTCAAATTTATCACATTTAGCATAACCGCTAAACCAGGAGTGGGTTTCTTTTCCCATATGATTCTCAGCAGATCCTGTCTTACCGTAAACCTTTATGTGTCCAATACTGGCAGCGGTTCCAGTTCCATAACTTTCGTTCACAGTTTTATAAAGTGAACTCTGGATTAACTTAAGTGTTGATTCAGACATTGGTAGCTGTTTTTCTCCAACAATGGATTTATACGTTTTCTCTGATTCAATTCTTTTATCCTGTAAATGTGGTTGTTTCCAGATACCATCATTTCCAAGAGCAGAATAGTACGCACAAATTTGTAGTGGAGTTGCCAATATTTCTCCCTGTCCGATTGCAAGATTTACTTTATGTCCTAATATCCCTACATATTTTCCATAATTATCAATATACCATTTGCGTGAAGGGAAAAAACCTTTCCGTTCACCCGGAAGATCTATGCCTGTACGAGTTGAAATATAGTTTTGTTTAGTATATCTATTGAGTTGTTCAAGTGAGAATAGTGTGGAGAGATCATAGAAAAACACATCGCAGGAATATCTAATTGCATCTTCTACAGCCAAGCGTCCGTGACCTTTTTCCAACCAGCATTTAAAGTATCTGTTTCCAAACCACAAACCTCCCTCACACTTTGTAAGTTTGGTTTTGGGATCAATTACTTTCTCTTCAAGCCCAAGACTTGCTAATATAGGCTTGTAAACCGATCCAGGTGGATAAGTTCCATGTATAATTCTATCTAACATCGGTTTATCTGGATCACTAATAATATCGTTCCATCGTTTAGTAGAAATTCCACCGGTAAAAATATTAGGGTCGAAATCAGGTTTACTCACATAGGCTAGGATCCCACCCGTTTTAATATCCATGACCACAATAGAACCATTGTAATTTTTTGGAAAAATTGAAGAAACATATTTCTGGAGATCGTTGTCGATCGTCAGTATCAAATCCGCACCATTTTGAGGTTTTGTTTGAAGATTGTGTTTGAAGAATTCCAGGTTATTACCGCTCGCATCGACTTGAAGCACCTGCTGTCCATTTTTTCCATATAGGATATCTTCATAATATTTTTCCAATCCGGTTTTACCGATACTGCTATTTATGGAATAACCCTTTTTCCTAAGTTCCTTATATTCATCTTCAGTGATGCGCCCGGTATAACCTGTGAAATGATTGGCTAAGAGATAGTCTCTTAATTTTTCGGCTTTAAAAAGAAGAGAAGGAAAATAATTTAATTGTTCGGATGCAACGACCATCTTGTCAAATGGGATGTTTTGTATAAGCAAAATATCCTGATATGATCTATACCTGTTTTCATGAATGATCTTTTCAATTTCACTTATGTCCTTTTCAAAGTTGATGCTCACAAATTTTGCAACTTTTCCTCTGTTTACTATTTTCCCCGGTGTGATATATAGATTATATGAGGATTTATTTTGTGCTATGGGGCGATATTTACGGTCGTAAATCTCTCCACGTGTGGGATAAATTGTTAGGATCCGGACGATATTCTTCACTGCGATAATCTAAAATTTCTCACCTTCAATTACCTGTAATTTAAGAACAAAAAAAAACAGGATAGCAAAAATGAATGTGATTACATATCTCGTATAATCTGAAATTGTAATTTTTTTATACATTTAGAGTTATCTTAAATTTTTCTAAAAGAGTTAAAACATATACTATTACCACTGAAATTAAGGTATTATAGATAATTGAAAAAATATAGAGAAGAAAAATCCCTTCCATTAACTGAATTGCAAAAATATGATAAATATAGAAAATGGAATAATAAATGAAATTTAAGAATAAAATACTTACGCTTACAATGAGCAATCTCTGCTTATTAACGCTCATATGAAATTTATTAACAATGAATGAAATAATAAGGAATGAAATTGTATTTAAGCCAAGCAGAGGAGGATACATAATATCCAGAGCAAGGCCTAAAAAAAATGCAAGTGGTAATAGTATTTTTGATCTTATCCGAATGCTGATAAATGCAAAATAAGCTATTAATAAATTAGGTATTATTGAATAAAGTGCAAAATGGGGAGCGACAATCAATTGAAAATAAAGTGCAAAAATCCCCAGAACAACAAACTTGATAAATTTCATGATATCTTTCTTATTAGGCAAATCGGAGTTAGCTCATCACCTTGACCCTGAGGATTATCCTTCATCACCTTTTCCATGAATTCTTGATCGATACTATCACTTCCCCCGATCATCCAACATCCACCAATATCATTTATGTCCATAACGCAGCATTCAAATCCAATATTATTTTTTATTCTTTGAGCTTCTTTCTCAGGGTTCTTTGGACCCTTAATTACACAGCTTTCATATGGTGGAACTGGGGAAGTAGTAGCTGCATCAATAAGGGCAGCCTGCATTCCAGCAAGACGATAAAAATCTCCTTTTCCGCGTCGACCGATAAGTCTTCCGATCCCTCCGATCATTGCAGCAAAAAGAATTCTGGGGGCTCCACATTCATCTATGGCGCATTGCATACTTTCTGGAGCTCGCAAACCGATTCCGTATTTTACATCAGAAACGAAACGCCAAAGAAATTTTGCCAGCCACCCGATTTTCAATTCACTAATAGGTATAGCTCTGCCCTGTGTAATCGCGAGCGGACTCTCGCTTATACTTATTATATCATTATCTTCAATTTTTCCTACTATGCATTCTTTCACAATAGATAGAATGTCATCTTTGGGGGTTAATATCTTGGTTTTTAAAGGAATTCGGAGGTAGTCAGCACCATCAATATTAATTATCTTTGAACTCTTCTTCATAGCTTTTATCCTTTTCATATAATAATACAACTGCCTGATCAAGCTCAGATGGATTAATAAATATTTGTATTTTTGCACTCATAAAAACTTCGGCAGGATTTTCAATAAGTTTAATTACTTCTCCAACGGGAAATCCTTTTGGGAAAACAGATGAAATTTGTGATGTAACAATAATATCACCAACTCTAATATCGGAACCGGGTTTTATTAATGTCATGTATGAATTACCAAAGATATCTGATTTCATGATCCCCTGCAAGTGGTTTCTTTTTGACATAACGCCTAACATGAATCTTGAATGATCGACAGGTAACACAATAGAGTAGTTCTGAGAAACAGAAATAATCTTTCCCACAATACCATCATTGGATATAATGGGATAATCTATTTTTATATTATTCTTCTTACCTTTATTAATAATAAGGCATCTTTCTTTAAATTCACCTTTAAAGCCGACGATGTCTGCCAAAAGATGATTGTAGTTACCTGTTTCATAATATATTTTTGAGTTTTCTATTTCTACCAGTTTGTTTTCCAATTCTGTAATTCTAATTGTATGCTCAGATAGTTTTTCAGAGAGTATTTGATTTTTTTCCTTAAGGTCGAATAAAGAATTTAATTTATGTAAGGAATTAACTAAAGGAAGATATATTGTTTTACTTATGAATTGAGCTTTTTTCAATCTATCATCATTACTGCCAAGGAAAAGAAAGATCGCTAAAACTAGATAGATTAAAAAATGAAGCTCTCTTTTCACAGCACTAATCTTCTATTTTTTTTATCAGAACGTCCCTGTATTCTTCCATATTATCAAGTACACGACCGCATCCCTTAAGAACGCACGTGAGAGCTTCTGACATGACATGAACAGGCAGATCAACTGTTTCCTGGATCTTTTTATCGATACCCTTAAGATTAGCACCACCACCGGTAAGGATCAATCCCCGCTCTGCAATATCGGCAGCAAGTTCCGGAGCTGTTTTTTCAAAAAGACGTTTTACAGCATCTATCATGGATTGTACAGTTTCGGAAAGAGCTTCTCTAATCTCTTCGGAAGTTACTTCAACTGTGATCGGATATCCGGTTATAATATCACGTCCACGTACTTCCATTTTTAGTTCATTTTCCAGAGGGTAAGCAGAGCCGATCTCTTTTTTAATCTTTTCGGCAGTTTGGATTCCTACAAAGATATTATTCCTTTTTCGTAAATAGGTTACAATTGCTTCATCCATTTTATCGCCACCAACACGGATGGAAGAATGTACAACAATATGTGAAAGCGAGATGATAGCAATTTCAGTTGTTCCTCCACCAATATCCATAATCAGGTTACCCTGAGGTTTTTGGATTGGAAGATCGGCACCAATAGCAGCTGCGATAGGTTCAGAAACAAGATGTACTTCACGAGCTCCAGCATGAAGTGCACTATCTCTAACAGCTCTTTTTTCTACTTCAGTGATTCCCGAGGGAACACATACGATTACTCTGGGTTTAATAAGAAGACGTTTTTTCTGAGCTCGCAGGATCAAGTTTCTCAGCATGAGTTCTGTTACCTGGAAGTCTGCAATAACACCATCTTTAAGTGGTTTAATAATATTTACTTCTTCAGGATTCTTACCCAGCATGTTTTTGGCATCTTCACCAATTGCGATAATTTTTTTATTATCAGTTGAAATAGCAACTACGGATGGTTCATCGATCACAATGCCAATCCCTTTTTTATAAACCAGTGTATTTGCTGTACCCAGATCTATTGCTATATCGTTAGAAAAAAGTCCTGCTAAAGTATCTAGAAACATCTACCCTCCAAAATTCAGGATCGTATAATTTTTTACAAACTTAATTTTAAATGATATTGTTCTGTCAAGTTCTAATAATTGTTAAAATAAATTATTATAATCAATTAAATTCAGTTCTTTTAGCATTGTTTTTAGATTTTTTTGTAATCCTGGATTTATAGGGATTCCATTTTTTCTTACTTCAATTTCCTTAAAATACTCTTTTTCTCCAGCAACCCAAATGCGTTCTTTATCCGGACGTTTTTTAGAATTTTGTAATTGGGTCATAATTTCTCCAGTAATGCGTTTGAAATCAGTAATATCTGTAAATTTATCGATATCCATAGCAATAAAAATATGACCAAGTTTATAAGGAACTTGCTTACCATTCTCCCGACCATGAAGATGATGCATAAAACTGCCAGCCTGTAAGGCAGCAGAGAGGATCTCAACCATTACTGCCAGGCTGTATCCTTTGTGGCCACCGGTTTCTTCTTCTAAACCGCCTAATCCAATCATCGAAGCTTTTCCTGCGATCAGGTCGACCAGAAGTTGTCTAGTATCTGTGTAAGTTTTTCCTTCTTCATCAATTGCCCAACCTTCCGGAGTTGGCTTTTCAGCACGATTATAAAGTTCTACTTTTCCACGTTGAGAAATTGAAGTTGCAGCATCAAAAATGAAGTTGTATGCTTTATCAGAAGGCGCTCCAAAACAGATCGGATTTGTACCAAGCATTGGGCTCACACCAAAAAGTGGAGCAATAGAGGGTCGTGCATTTGTCATGGTTATTCCAATCATATTTTGCTCACAAGCCATTTTTGCATAATAACCGCAGATCCCGTGATGAGTTGAGTTGCGGACAGTTACACAACCGATTCCGAATTCTTTTGCTTTATCTATGGCATTTTGCATTGCCAGTTTGGAAATCACCATACCCATACCGTGATTACCATCCCAAACAGCAATTGCACTAAAATCCTTGATCACATCAATTTTTGTAATTGGGAATTGGATTCCAGCCTTAACTCGGTCGTAATACATTTTTAAACGACCAACTCCATGTGATTCAATACCGCTTAGATCACTCTCGATCAGTACATCTGCACAAATCTTTGCATACTCATCAGGAACACCAAGTTTCGTAAAAACTTCAAACATCAGATTATAGATTTTTTCAACTGGGATCTTTTTTGTTTCTGACATAATTTACTCCATATTATTAATAGTCTTAAGGATTCTACACAATGAAACAAGAATTAATTCTCTCAAAAATAATGTACTGTCTTGTCACACTGAGTAGGAGCCCTTCGTCAAGCTCAGGACAGGCTTCGTGACGTATCGAATTGCGTCAACATTCACTATTGTTCATTATCCTTCGATACTATCCGGCAATTGCCGGATCACTCAGGATGACAGCTAAAGATCATTTATTAGACCTCATATTAAAAATCAAACAACTTTTCACGCTTTGCATATTTACTAAAATAAACTTTATTAAGAATATCATTTTTAGTCAGATCAAGACCGTAATCTTCATCGATGATATCAAAAGCTAGAATTCTGGCTGTTTTTAGAAGCTCACGATCACGGATGATATTGGCATGTTTAAAGGCAGGAATTCCCGATTGCTGGGTACCGAAAAAATCTCCGGGACCTCGTATCTCAAGATCTTTTTCTGCAATTTTAAATCCATCATTTGTCTCGATCATAATATTTAATCTTTCTCTGCCTTCTTCACTGATGGGCGGATGAACAATAAGATAACAGTAAGATCTATCAGAACCGCGACCGACCCTGCCACGCAATTGATGCAATTGACTCAGCCCGAATCTTTCTGCATGTTCAACTATCATTACCGTTGCATTCGGCACATCTATCCCCACTTCGATCACAGTTGTAGAAACCAGAATATCGAATTTTCCATTTTTGAATTGTTCCATGATGGAGTCTTTTTCTTTGGTTTTCATTTTACCATGCAGAAGCGCAATATTCCTGTTGGGGAAAACGTGTGTGCTTAATCTTTCAAATAGTGTTTCAGCATCAAGAAGATCCATTTTTTCCGATTCTTTTATGAGAGGACAAACAATGTAAACTTGTTGACCTATTTTTAGTTGTGCCTCGATTTTTTCATAAACTACAGAACTTTTATTGAAATTGCAATAAGTGGTTTCTATCTCTTTCCGGTTGGGAGGAAGTTCATCAATAATACTTACATCAAGGTCTCCATAGACTGTAAGTGCAAGTGAGCGGGGAATAGGTGTAGCAGAAAGATACATCAGGTCAGGATTGTTATTTCTATGGCTGAGCACCGCTCTTTGTTCCACTCCAAAACGGTGCTGTTCATCAATTGCCACAAAACCGGCATTACTAAATTCAACATCTTTTTGGATGAGGGCATGAGTTCCAATAATTATATCGATTTCACCTTTTTTAATTTTTTCTTTGAGCTCTGTTTTTGCTTTGCTCACTCCGCCTTTTAGAAGAGCAATTTTTATTTCAGGTTGGTTAGAAAGCAGCTTTGAAATGCTATTGAAATGCTGTTCTACTAAAATTTCCGTAGGAGCCATTAGTATAGATTGGAATCCGTTTTCAATAGCGAGAAGCATGGCAAAAACCGTTACAACAGTTTTTCCTGAGCCAACATCACCTTGAAGTAGTCTGTTCATTTGTTTGCTGGAAGTCATATCTTCTACGAATTCGCGTATTACTCTTTTTTGGGCTTGAGTAAGTTTGAAAGGTAAAGAGTTCTTAAGTTTGGTTGTGAATGTTTTTTCTAAAGCGAATTTGTTTCCATTCAGTTTTTTTTCATGTCCGTATTTGCTGCGAGCCAGCATAAGTTGTGTGAAGAAAAGTTCCTCAAAAGCAAAACGTATTTTTTCGTTAGGAATACCATGAGGATGTTGGGTAAAATGGATCTTCTGCATGGCAGTTTTTCTATCTGGGAAATTGAATTTGTCTGCAATATATGGTGGAAGATTTTCTTGGATTTCTTCAACATAAAGCTCAAATGCTTTATAAACCAGATTCCGCATTACATTCATGCTGATTTTTTCGGTGAGAGGATAAACAGGAAGCACACTTCTTGTTTTCCAGAAATCCAGTTTCATCTCTTCTTCATCCAGAATTTCTATTTGAGGATGAAGTATCTGCGGAGTACCACGGAATTCCGAGACAACACCGCTTACCCAGATCTGCTTTCCATTCTTAAACTGATCTATAAACCAATTGCCAAAACGGAACCAGGTTAGAAAGAGATAATCCTCTCCATCGGTTATTACAACATTAAGTTGAGATTTTTTACGGGGAAGATTCCTCTTTTCTACGGACACGATGTTACCAACAAATGAACAGTTTTCAGTAAATTTCAGGTCACGGATCTTGATGGCGGATCGTCTGTTTATATAATCACGCGGGAAATGTTCCATCAAATCACCGATAGTGTAAATATTGAGTTTACTCAGTAATTTACTGCGATATTCTCCCACACCTTTTAAATATTTTATATCGCTGTCTAATGCGCTCATAACAACCTCTGAAAAACAAATATAATTACAACTCTTGTAAATTAAATTCTAATTGTTACGCAAACTAACCTCAGCACGTTATGAATCAAGAAATTTTTAAAATAATTTTATTATTACTAAAAATAAATTAATTGATTTTATGAGAATTTAAATAAATATATTCATTATCCCACCGACCAGCAAGGTGGCAAAAACCATTATTGCCGATGACTTGAGCATATCTTTAATTCCAAGTTCTTTAAGTAAAACTGTAAAAGTTGCAATACACGGGAAATACATGGTAAGCACAACCGAAGCGATAACGAGTTGTCCCATACTCATATTAAGCGGACTCAACATACCAATAGCCACATCTTTACGCAGGAAGCCGACAATAAGTGCACCAACCGCTTCTTTGGGTAATCCCAGAATTCCCGTAATGATCGGTTCAGTTAATTTACCGATAAAATCTATAATATGTAGAGCATAAAGAACATTCATAAAAAGCACGCCCAGCAGCATAAACGGGATAGCCCCTTTTATAAAAGATAAAACCCGCATCCAGAGTTTTTTTGTTAATACTCTAATACTTGGAAGTCTGTAAGGCGGGATCTCAATAAATATTTCAGGGCTTTCACCTTTCATAATCTTATTCAGAAAAAATCCCAATAAAACCCAGACGATGAAGAGAGTTCCAAAAACCATTGATAAAGCAAGTGCTCCGTGTTTTCCAATTAAACCAACTACCATTGCCAGTTGTGCAAAACAGGGAACCGCTATAGCCATCATTGTAGAAGCAATAAATCTTTCGCGTTTTGTTTCCAAAATTCTAGCTGCCATAGCTCCGGGAACATTACAGCCAAGCCCTAAAAGCATTGGAACAATTGCCAATCCGTGAATTCCCAATCTGTGCATCATGTTATCTACCAGAACACCCAAACGTGGAAGATAGCCGGAATCTTCCAGAAAACTCAGTACAAAATAAAATCCAATTATGTAAGGCAATACCATGGCGATCGGGACAAAAAGCCCGGTTGTAAGTAAGCCAAGCGATTCCACAAAATCTATCTGACCATCTACTAGCTTACCGATGACGACATTATGTATGACTCCACTGTTTCCAAGTAATGCTGATAGTTTCAACATCACAGGAGCCCATAAATTATTGAATAGTGGTTCCAAGATGTAGGCAATAAGTGACTCTCCAATAAAGCGGATAATTGAAAATGAAGCAAAGAGAATTATCAGTGAAATGGGAATTCCCCAAAAACGATGAATAGATGCATCTCCCAATCTCTCTGCAATAGTATGATGACGGTGTTTTAATTCTTGAACTTCCTCAATTATTTCTCCAATTGCTTTCCATTTATCTTTGAAGCTGAAAGAACTGAGCTTTGCTTTATTAAAATGGGAAACAAGATGTTTAATACCCTCACCGGTAATTCCCGTAGTTGGAACAACCGGAACACCCAGAATTTGCTCTAACTTTTCTATATCGATATCTATGCCGGTATGTTTGGTTTCATCCCACATATTCAAGCAGACAACCAGTGGAATTTTCTTCTTGATAAGTTCCATTGTGAGTGCCAGATTTCTTTCCAGATTGGTGGAGTCGATCACGTTAACGAAAATATTCCCGTCTTCATCTTTAAAATTATTTATCATTTTCGCAGCAACTTGTTCTGCTTTGGAATCGGGTGTTAATGAGTATGTACCTGGAATATCCAGAACTTCTGCTCTCTCTAAACCAATGCGCATTGTACCTTTTGTATATTCTACGGTTGTTCCCGAATAATTAGAAGCAACTACATGAACACCTGTTAGCCGTGAGAAAACTACACTTTTTCCAACATTGGGATTACCGACTAATAATACTTTTTTCATTCAGCTATTCTATAATAATTCTATTAGCCATTCCACGACCAATAGCTATCTGAGTTTGTCCAACTTTTATGGTAATAGGACCTTGCATCATTTGAGATGATACTTTGGTTATTTGAACACCCTCTCTGATGCCAAGTGATTCTGCTTTATTAATGAACTGCCTTCCACCAACAATATCCTTTATTATTGCTGATTCACCGTTTTTCAGACAATAAATAGTCTTTTGATCGTCCTTGGATTGTTTGAGGAATTGATGTCCCTTATTATGAAATCTATTTTTCATTTTTTATCCTTATTTTTTACAATCTTTACACAATCCGCTAGCACCCAGATTATATTCGGATATTTTAAAGTTTTCATTTTTTGCTAATTGATTAATAAGTTTTTCAACTTCATTGAAACTTGATTCTAATATTTTACCACAATTAGTACAAATAAAATGAAGATGATTCTCATGCCCATAGGTATGTTCATATATATCTTTTGATTCACAACGAAGGGATTGTTTTACCAAACCTGATTCAATTAATAACGGTATTGTACGATAAATTGTGGCTCGGGAGACATCCTTATGTTTCATTTTGATCTGTTCATAAAGGTCATCAACATTAAAGTGATCATGATTTTCTAATACTGCTTCCATGATAATAAGGCGCGGTTTAGTTAATTTAAGATTTTTGGATTGTAAAAAATCCTGATAAAGTACTTTCTCTTGTTTCATAACAATTCTCCTTTATTAATCATCAAGGTAAATAAAATAATATAGGAGAATAAGTCAAGAACTTTATTGAGAATGAATCTCAAATGCATCAATTGGGAGGTAACTTATTACCCCGTTTACAAATGATCAATATAGAGATTATCCCATGTTTCATAGAAACCCATTAAATTTGCAGTCATACAAGAGTGAACTGGAATTATGCCAAGAACATTTCCAATGGAAATTTCATTTATTAGTTTATCGGAAGCTTTAATAATTCCATGTTCTTGAGAAAGAGAGTTTAGATATGAAGATTCTACAGGTTTCTGCCAACCGGTTTCATTTAGCTTTACAACCTGCCCAAAATTTGGTTCTCCATTTTGCATGATGAATTCTTTGGATAGATGAACTCCTCCGCCGTAGATAACGATCTCCTTTCTTTTCCTGTTAATATCAACAACCGGGCAGGCAATACAAACTGCAATCTCATCAAATTTACATACTCCCAATTCATATTGCATCAGATCAAAAAAGACAAAATTGCCGGGACGTATCTCATCGATGTTGTCGAAATTCTCTGCTAAAGTACAAGAAGGCGTATCACCAATCGAAGTAATGAATTCAGGGAATTCAGAGCTGAATTTATTTTTGAGAGTACTCATTTTTTTAACAGAATCCTGGTGAATACGTATAATTTCATCGGTGGAATTTGCCTGATATGTATGACCGGCGTGCGTGAGAAAACCTTTGAAATTATGCTGTTCTTTGAGAACATCAATCACATTTTCAATTTGCAAAATATCTTCTGCCGGAATTCCCGAGCGGTGATAGCCGGTATCTATCTCGATGAAATAATTCATTTTTTTATTAGTAAGTTGTAATAATTTTTCTGCACTATCAAACGAAGAAACAAGAATATTCAGCGTTATCTTAACTGCTAAATCTTCAATCTCATTTATCTCCAGCGGATTGAATGGAAAGGCGATCGTGATATCGTTCCAACCGTCATCGGCAAAGAATTGTGCCATCTTAACGGAGGAAACAGTTATCTTATTAATTCCGAATTCTCTAAAAATCTTTCCGATCTCAATTGACTGATGTGTTTTAAAGTGTGGTCGGAAGATCAAATTATTCTTTTCAGCTTTCTCAACCATTTTACGGATATTATTCTTACATTTTTGTAGGTCTAACAATAATGTTGGTTTAGATATTTTCATATACTTAATACGTATTACAAAAAAGAAATACCACGCGGATATCCGGATTTTCCAAAAAATTCTACAATTGATGCAGCAACATCAGAAAACTGATCTCTAATTCCCAAATTTACAACTTCTGAACCTTTTTGATAACAGAGAAGTGGTACATATTCCCTGGTATGATCTGTTCCTTTGAAAGTCGGATCGCAACCGTGATCTGCAGTAACAACCAGGAGTTCATCTTCCCTCAATATTTCCATAAGTCTGCCCAAATGTCTATCGATCTTCTCAACTGCATCATAGTAACCTTTGGGATCTCTCCGGTGTCCGTAATGCATATCAGTATCAACATAGTTCGCAAATATGAATTCATCTCCTGCAGCCGGTTTACTTAACAGCTTCTCAGTTCTATTCATACAAGCGTCATTACCTTTATCGTGGTAGGAATCAGTAATTCCTCTTTCAAGAAATATATCGCCGATCTTTCCAACTCCCACCGTATTCACGCCATTTTTCTGTAAAAAATCAAAGATAGTTTCACCTTCGTATTTTATAGAGAAATCCCTTCTGTTCTTTGTTCTTGTAAAGTTACCAGGTTCACCAACGAAGGGTCTGGCAATTACTCTGCCTACATTATATTGATCACAAAGTATTCTTGATTTAGCACAGATATCGTAGAGTTCTTCTATGGGAACAATATTCTCATGAGCCGCGACTTGAAAAACAGAATCACCGGATGTATATACAATAAGTTTTCCGGTTTCCATATGCTCTTTACCAAGTTCTTCTATTATAGCAGTACCGGAAGCTGCTTTGTTTCCAATAATTTCTTTACCGGTTTCACGCGTAAAATCTTCCAATAGCTTTTGTGGAAAGGACGGGTATTCGGAAGGAAAGGTTGTGAAAGCTGCGTCAAGTTCCAAACCTGCAAGTTCCCAATGTCCGGTGGTTGTATCTTTGCCGGGAGATTTCTCCTTTAATACTCCGTAGCTTGCTAAAGGGTTTTGAATTGCACTGCATCCAGGTAGTTCATTCCCAAGGAGTAAGGAAGCATTACCCAAACCGAGTTTCTTCAGAAAAGGCCATTTCTCACCCTCAATTGTTTCGCATATATGAAGGATTGTATTTGATCCGGCATCACCATACATTTCTGCATCAGGAAGTTCACCTATCCCGAAACTATCAATTACAATTATTATTGCTCTCATCTTATTCCTTTTTATTTGGTTGTTCGATCAAGTCATTTGAAATAATAGTGAATACCTGTTTGCAAGTTGTATATCAAATGTCATATCCAGCGTTTTTAAGTTCTTGGAAAACCTGATCCTGCCATTTTCCTGATCTATCTATTTTTATATACTCAAAACCATGATAATCTTCCGGTAATTGCAGATCACCTGTATATAAACCGCAGACATTTTTTCTACCAAGCAACCCTACAAATATTCCTAATTCCAAAATAACATTTTGATCTGCGCGGAATTTTAAATTCTCAGTATGAATACCACCAACGTTATCCGGGGTGAGTAAAACTATAGCGAACTTTACTTCTGATCTGGTTAATATATCATCTATGAGTGTTCCCCCGCCTGCTATAAATTCCTGAAGTACTATCGGTTCAAGTCCTAATTCGGTGATAAAATTTATGACCGACGTTTTTGTTGAACAATTTGTTCCATGCACAAAGAACATTTTTCTACTATTATCTCTTTTGCCTGTTGCAGTTTGAATTTCAAATATTCCCAAGCTTAATTTAATGGAATTCAGTTTATCAAATTTATCTTTAATATCCATGTAGAGCTTAGCTTTTTTCTCAGAAAGTTTCAGATCAGAAACGAGGATCCTGCCGATAGACCAGCCGGAAGATGAGTAATCTTTAGCTACCTTTTTATTCTTAAAGATAGATTTTAGCAGCTCATAATTCTCGCTATTCCAAGCTTTAAACTTCTTTTCAAAGGTGTGCAATTGTTGTATATTCTTGATCTCAAGTTGAAGCAAAACTTTTCCCTTTGCAATCTTCTCTTCGATGAGATCATCTGCTTTCTCAGGTGGAATATTTAAGATGAACATTTTTTTATCAACCATATACTCCTCCTTGTTCTCAACAATGGCTTAAAAAAAAGGATGAGAAAAATCTCATCCTATTATAACATAATCTTAAGAAGTCATATATGCTATGCTATTCTTCTTTTTTGTGTTCTTCTTCGTCCGGTACTGTTGTGTCTTTCTTATGTTCATGGATTACATCTTTAGTTCCATCCACGATCCCGGCAAAAACATCTTTAACAAAGTCGGCAACTTTTGGTGCGTGCTCTTTGAATGTATCAGCGATGGTAACGGATGCTTTTTTAACAAATTCTTCTGTAGGTGGTTTTGCTTTATCATAACCCTCTTTAGCACCTTCCAAAGCTTCTTTTGCCAGTTTCTGAGCTTTTTCTTTATTGTTCATGTCCTCAGTTTTGATGGTTGTAATTATCTCTTTGGTTACATTTCCAATTGCTGCTATAACGTCTTCACCAGCATGAACAGCTTTTACCACGGCGTCCTGAACGATCTTGTTCACTTTCTTCTCTTTCATAAATCCTCCTCAACTTCAATTACTTCTAAAATTTTAGTTTTATCCCAAAGTGGATGTTTCAACCAAATCTCATGAGCTTGATCTAACATCTTTCCAATATTTTGTCCTTCACTCATTCCAAAATGTAATATAATATCACTACCTGTTACTGGCAACTTTTTTCCATTTATTTTTTTTAAATTGGAAGCTATTCGCAATTTCAAATTGGGAATCTGCTTTTGAAGACGGTAGGCTTCTGCATGGGAAATATTATCAGCATGAATTAGTAATAGCAATGAGTTTAATTCAGAATCCAATTGGATGATCAAGCGGCGTACAGCCACATCGGAAAAATTGTTAAGCGCATCACCAAATGATTTTAGCCGCATATGATTTTTTATAAGTTTGCATACTTTTGTGATTGTTTCCTTTGGAAACTTGAGTTTGTTCAATATCTTTCGAGCACGCTTCGCCCCAGCAATTTCGTGTCGGTAGAAATGAACTCCCTTTTCATCTTCTGTTCTGGTTTGGGGTTTGGCAATATCATGCAAAAGAGCAGAAAGTCGTAATACAATATCAGAAGAAGTATTTTGTAAAACTTGAAGTGTATGTTCAAGCATATCTTTGTCATGATATTTGTTTTGCTGTACTCCATCTAACAGGACTAATTCGGGGATAATATACTGCATCATACCGGAATGCACCAGCATTCTTATCCCAGTTGCAGGAGCAGGTGATATTAATATCTTAATAAGTTCATCCCTTATTCTTTCACGGGAAATATGTTCTAACGCTTGCGCATTGCGGATGATGCCGTTTAGAGTATTATCTTCAATTAAAAAGCCAAGCTGCACAGCAAAACGAACAGCACGCAACATTCTGAGAGGATCTTCTGCAAAGATGATATCTGGTTGGGAAGTGGCGCGGATTATCTTAGCTTTGATATCGGTAATTACTTTACCGGAGATATCCTGGATCGTACCATTCATTACATTCATAATAAGTGAATTAACAGTGAAATCACGACGGTAGATATCTTCGATTATTGTACCTTGTACTACATCCGGTTTGCGGTTTTTATCTCGATATGTTTCTTTTCGCGCCATCACAAACTCGATCTTATTCCCGGAAATAATTACCTGTGCCGTGCCAAACTGCTGAAATATTACCGGGCGAGAAGATATTTCTTTTTTATACAAAAATTTTGCCAGATGGATACCACCATTGGTGATTGTGACAACAATATCCAGATCATTACTTTCTTTTCCCATAATCCTATCGCGCACAAATCCACCCGCAATGAATGTCTTATTTTCATATTCTGTTCCACGAATTGCATTAGCAATGGTAATAATTACATCATTCATATTTCTTTAATAATATTCCGAATTATTTCTTAGAAAGTATCCGACTAATTGTGCAACACTTGCAATAGCTGCTGTTTCTGCCCGCAAGATATGATTTCCTAAAGTAAAAGTTGCCACTTGCTTATTTTGCAGATATTCAATTTCTCCTTTATCAAATCCGCCTTCGGGTCCAATAATAATGCAGATCGATCGGACCTCCAAATTTGTAACGAGCTCATTTATTGTTTTATGTTTTCCAATTTCCAGAGCCGCTATAGGAACGAATTCCTCCATTTTCTCAATTAACTCATTTAATGATTGCACTTCATGTATTTGTGGCAGAAAGGCATTATCACACTGTTTCATCGCAGCAATTGCAACTTTCTGGAATTTTTCCACTGCGTTTATGGAAGATTTACGGATAGTTCTTTCTGTTGTGATAGGAAAAAAATCTTTCACACCCAGTTCTGTTAATTTCTCGATGATCATATTATCATGTTTATTCTTTAAAAGTGGAAAGGCAACTGCAATTTGGGGTTGAGAAATTTGCATTGCTGTTATCTTGTTGATCGATACTGTCAGTTCCTTCTTTTTTACATTTCTTATAATACCTTCTGCCAGTAATCCCTTACCGTTGGATAGAATTATTTTATCTCCTTCTTTTCGACGAAAAACATGGCAAATATGATGGTGTTCGGTTCCTGATATCGATACAATATCATCGTTTATCTTCATATCCGGTGTATAAAAACTAGGCATAAATTCTCCTATCCATTTCTTCATTTAAGAAAATTGAATATTATATTTTAAGTCAAATAAAG
>JAQICU010000061.1 GCA_027858325.1 Candidatus Cloacimonadota bacterium | reverse complement strand
GCTCTTCATCAATTTGTTAAAGTAGGAACTTATGCCTTCATTGGTGGAAAATCAGGCATTAAAAAAGATGTCCCTCCCTACACACGCGGAGAAGGATTTCCTTATAAAGTTATGGGGCTGAACAGTGTCGGATTGCAAAGACGTGGATTCACCAAAGAATCGATCAAATCAATAAAAGATGTATATAAATTATTTTATAGATCAGAATTAAATACGAGCCAGGCAATGGAAAAAGCTTTAACAATTTATAACCTTACAAAAGAACAAAAAGTTTTCCTCGATTTTATAAAAGACTCAGATAGAGGAATTACTAAATAAATTTTAACTGAAATTTTTTTCAAATCTGTCTTTCTGACGCAGAATTGTACATTATTTTAACAACAACATTTTCTTTGTAAGAATTTTTGTGGGTGTTTGCAATCTATAGAAATAAACTCCAGAAGAGACTCTTTTACCATGATCATCTTGGCTGTTCCAGATCATTTCGCTTCTGCCGGGACTCATATAGCAATCTAATAATGTTTTTACTTTTTGTCCTTTGATGTTATAGATTTCAAGCTTAACTTGTCCCGATTCCGGTAGATCGAATACTATCTTGGTCTCCGGGTTAAAAGGATTCGGATAATTTCGTAATTCGTAATTCGTAATTGGTAATTCGTTATTGATTATTCCTACCGGGTCAGCACCAAACTCATAACAACCCATATCGATAATTGCTATTCCATCATCATCACCATCCCAGACTCGGTGATTATGTAAAAGATCCCAAGGTGGCAGGAATAAACCGGTTGTATCCGGTGTGCCTGTATCGATGCAGGGAGATAATTCAGTTAATTGATATGGGTCATCACCTAATAACAAGAACAATGGATCTTCTTCGATGTTTCCTTCACCCCAATTGATGATATTGGCATTGTTCTGATTGTATATTCCATCTTCACCGTTCTTGATATTACAGTTATCCACATTAAGCTCATACGTGAAACCGTATGGTGTTTCATCTACCATATAAACTTCATTATCTGTATTGTTATGCATTATCGTGTTTTTCAAAGTAATATCACCGTAAGCTTTTATCGTATTCATATCCGATATATTATCTACTATAGTACAGTTAATGAATTGGTTATCGCCATCACCAAACATATCAATTACACTATCGCTGTTACTCTGGTTACCTGTGATAAGACAATTCTTAAATATGATATCCGGTTCAGTATTGTAATGGCTTGCTGTGCGAATTGTATTGCCATCCGAATGGGTTGATATGTTATTAGTAAAAATACAATTTTCAATTAATAAATCTTCATCTGTAAATAAATATAATGCTGATTGAACTTGTGAAGGTGTTGAATTATTAAATATTTTGCAATTTTTAATAATACCTGTAACTGTTTCTAAAATTATGCCGGAATCAGAGTTAGTTGAGTTATTGGAAATTGTTATATTGTCATAATCGGCTCCAACTTGATAATACATAAAAATAAATTTCATATTTGTATTATCATCCATAATGATATTTGAAATTTTAACAGAATTACTTTTCATAATACTTGTTAAACAATCTGAATAATGGCTAAAATTATTTTTTAAACTAAAGTTCTTTATAATTATTTCACCGTAATTATTAAATGAATTGAAAAGTCTATCAATAAAATCATTAATTAAAATAGTATTTTCCATATCTTCACCGATTATGGAAACATACTCCTTGCAACCAATAGGATAAATCTGTTGATTAGATGCATAAGAATAAGTACCTGCGGCAACATGTACTGTACGGGGATTTTGTTCGTCTGCTTGTATCTTACGTACTGCCCATGAAATATTTTTGAATGGTTCTTCCAGCGTGAGACCACTATTGTTATCATCGCCATCCACAGCTACATATAAATCATTTGGTTCCAAATCCATCCAGTTGTTTTGAATATCGAATGTATAGGTTGAACCTTCTAAATATTCAGCAAAATAGCGGCTGGGGTTATAAACGGAAAATGTATCAACAATTACATCTACTTGTCCTGTATCCATTACAAAAACATCTGCACCTTTACCGGCATTATTATTATAAATATTGCAACGATTGTCAGAATTGAAATTTACAGTAGAATCATCTGCCAAAAAAATAGCTCCTCCGAAATCTGCTGAATTTTCTTTTATTTTTATTCCGGATAAATACAAAGAGCCATGCCGGGCATAAATAGCACCTCCTTGTGATGCAAGATTATCTTTGAAGAAACAATTTATTAAATAAGCTGTGCTGTAATCATGAACAAGTAATCCACCACCATCATTTGCCCAGAAATGGGTACCAAAACCATTTTGGATTGTGAAACCTTGGATATAAGCATCTGTTTCACCATTATGGATTCTTATACAACTCTCAAGATGTTGACCATCAATGATAGTGGAATCAATATAAGCTTCTTCTCCGGTGATAAGCTCTAAGCTGGCGAGGGTAATATTCTTCCCGTTCATATCCAGGTTTTCGAAATATGTACCGGGATAGACCAGAACGGTATCGGAATCAGCTGATGCATTTATACCTTCCTGGATAGTAATGAAATTGCCTGTGCCGTCTTGTTTGATATGCCAGGTTGTGGAATTTAACAGCGAATTAACACAAATTAGCACGAATAAGAATAATAAATGTCGGTTTTGCGGAGCAAAACGACATCTTCGATGGAATGACTTAGTTTTTAATTTCATAATTCACCTTTTTTTGCTTTGTCTCTCTGAGGAGTTCTTCTTCGATATTCGACGAAGAGTCTGAAGCAATTTGGTTATTGTTTTTTTTATCACAAAACCCCCTTTAGTTCCCCCTTACGAAGGGGGACTGTTTCAACTCGTTCCTAAGTTTGTCTTAGGAACGTAAAGCTATCTTTCCTTTCTTGTTGATAAGTTGAACTTATCAACACAATTGCGTTAGCAAGTTCAACTTGCATACGAGTAACAATGTTACTTACTTCATTGCTTGTCGGTCAATTCAGGGAATTGACCCTACATTGTCATCCTCGCATAAGCGAGGATCTAAGGATTCCCACTTTCGTGGGAATGACAACAATTCAATTATTTAATGAACAATAACATTGCAAAAAGGTTACCTTACGGATGATGCATCGGCTTTGTGAAGCAAAACGATGCTGGAATTCTCTTGCCCGTCTGATGGTTGAAAACCTCCGTAATGGTAATCTTCCATTTTTAACCATTGCGAAGGTTGAGAATTAGAGAGAGTTTCACAACCTTCGCAAGGTAACATTTCTTCTTTCACCAGCATCTTATGTTCCCTCGCTTCACTTGAAGAGAGGGACAGCAGGGTGAGTTCCTACTTCAACATTAACATCTTCTTCATTATTGTATCATCTTCAGTTGATAATTTGTAGAAGTAGATTCCTGAGGATACATTTTTTCCGTTATTGTCTTTACCATTCCAAACAGTTTCATAGGATCCTGCCAACTGCTCTCCCTTAACTAATGTTTTTACAAGTTGTCCCTTGATGTTGAAAACTTTAAGTTCGATCATACCATCATTTGGAAGAGAATAAGCAATTGTTGTGGTCGGATTGAATGGATTGGGATAGTTAGATGCAGAGAATTCTATAATTTCCGGTATCATCTCAGAACCTTCTCGCAGATTGATAAACCAGGCATCATCTTTATCTTTGGTAGAAAGTTGCGTTAGCACTGTATTTGGATTGGAAGAGGTTATACAGTTGTAAGAAGAAATTTTCTTGTTTTCAATTCTGCCACCATAATACAATTCAAGTTCAATGTTACCCGGAGGAACAGAAGTTGTGTAGGCATTGATCTGCACGAGAGTATCTCCCACAACAACAGCACCAATACATTCTTCATCCACAAATGCACCAATCTCCTGCGGCATATTACTGCTATCCAGTTCAATGTAAAGTGGTGTATAGTCGGCTTGTTCTTCAAAGGTGAAATATTCCGGTTTAGCAAATACTGTCTTATCTACATGTATGCCACTATCAATCCACCCGAAGTCATTGATGGTTGTATTACATTTCACAACTACCATATCACCATAAGAAAGCGTTGGTTCTTCACAATCGCCATATAACATAATCCGCCATCGACCCAAATAAAATGCTGTCCACTCTTGATGCTGTATATAATTGATGTTTGAACCACTCCAATAATCACTAAAGGCATCACTGACATGCTGTGTCTCATCTAACCAGTAACCAACCCAGTTCTCTGCTTGGTTTCCATCCAATACGATAGTTGTATTATCATACTCCTTAAATCCGGGTATTTCCAATGTAAAGTCATCGTTCATATGGAATTTGAAACCCTGGATGCTGTAAAATTGTTCATATTCATTTAACCAGTATGGGAACTGATAATATATCTTATATTCCTGAGCTAATACCGAATCGAGGATTGTTGGATCTAAGATATCTTCCAGCAGATAATGTGCCACATCAGGGTCAAAGGAGGGAGTGCTATACAAATCATCCAACGCTGGAAAACTTAGCCATTTCCAACCGTTGTTGGTTTCAGGTCCGGGAAGTTCGATGGTGTCAGTGCGATAATTACCTGTAATTTTACCCCAGATATGAGCAAAAGAAAACCCTGCATATAATTGTGTAAAAGTAAGAATTAATAATAATATTAGTATTTTCAGTTTCATAGTAATTCCTTTTTGATATACTAAACTAAGAATGAGTTACCCTTTTAATGTCAAGTCATAGATTCCCACTCGGAGTCGGGAATGACAAATATTAGTCGAAATGACTGATAAGAATAAAAAAATTATTAAGTCGTCGTACCATACGACTCTAACATATAAAACAAGCCCTTCAGCTTTCACTGAAGGGCTTGTTATGGTTAAAGTTGTAAACCCCGACTCGGGTTGAAACAACTCGAGTTAACAGATTATTTCTTCTTAGTGCGAGATCCCAGTTTCTTTTCCTTTTTATTAAAGTGCTCAACCATTAGTGGACTTGCTACGAAGATAGATGAATACGTTCCAACAACCACACCAACTAATAAAGCAAATGCAAAGTCATGGATAACTGATCCACCAAAGATGTATAGACTGAGAACAACCACAAAAGTTGTAAGGGATGTAATGATAGTTCTGCTAAGTGTTTCATTAATACTGTGATTGATCACACTACCATATGGTTCTTTTCTATATAACTTAAGATCCTCACGAACCCTATCAAAAACTACGATAGTATCATTCAAGGAATAACCAACAATTGTAAGCAGAGCAGCCACAATAGAAAGACTTATATCTTTTCCTAAGAGTGAGAAAATACCAATCGTGATAAGAACATCATGGAAAAGAGCAGCAACAGCTGCCAGACCGAATGTTAATTCGAATCTCCACCAGATGTAGAGGATAATTCCCAGCAGTGCCCAGAAGATAGCCAGAATAGCTTTACCTTTAAGTTCTTCACCTATCTTTGGACCCACTTCTTCCTGAAGACGGATAAGTGTTGCCGGATCTACATTATCGGGGAATTGCTTTTTGATAACATCAATAACTTTTGTACTTGTCTTATCTTTCATATCACCCACAATCTGGGTTTTGATAAGAACAAGCTGTTTTCCCTCCGCCCCTTTTATTTCCTGAATCTCTGCATCTTCAATACCGGCATTTATAAGTGCATCCCGGATAGCTTGAATGTCTACTGCTTGCGCACCTTCTTTTACAGGTGTTAGCTCAAGTTCCATAGCCACTCCACCTGTAAAATCAATACTGTATTTTGGACCTTTATTAATTACAAGCGAAACGATTCCTGCAAGAATGATAACTAAAGAAATTGCAAAAGCAATTCTTCTTTTTCCAATGAAGTCAATTTTTGTTTTTCCAAAAAATCTCATCGTTCCTCCTAAATACTCAATTTATCTTTAGCAGTATTTGTCACAAAACCATCAAATATTGCTTTAACTAATACGATAGAAGCAAACATGGAACCAACAATACCAATTGAAAGTGTTACAGCAAAACCTTTGATCGGTCCTGTTCCGAATTGATAGAGAACAAGTGCTGTGATAAGTGTGGTAATGTTAGCATCCAGAATCGTAACTAATGCACGCCTGAAACCGCTATCAACAGCAGAGCGTATAGTTTTCCCAGCTTCAAGATATTCTCTAATTCTTTCAAAAATGATAACATTCGCATCAACCGCCATACCAATTGTTAGGATCATACCGGCAATACCAGGCATGGTAAGTGTTCCTTCCAACATGGTCATCACGGCAATAATAAATGTTACATTAACGATTACAGCGATATCGGCAAATAAACCGGATAGACCATAATATATCATCATGAACAATATCACAAAAGCCATACCGATGAGAGCTGCCAGAATACCTGCTTTGATACTATCAGAACCGAGAGTTGGACCTACCGTTCTTTCTTCAATTATATTTACCGGTGCAGGAAGACTACCGGCATTAAGCACAATAACCAGGTCATGGCATTCTTCAATTGTAAAATTACCGGTAATTCTGGCTTGTCCATCAGGAATACGTGATTCGATAGTTGGAGCAATAAAAACTATATTATCAAGTATGACCGCCAGTCTTTCACCAATATTTTGTCCTGTGATATTTTTGAATTTCTTGGCACCTGTTTTCTTAAATTCAAGCATAATGTATGGTCCTTTATCTTTTGCTGTATAGCCTTGTCCAATTTTAGTAATCGCATTATCAAGAGATTTTCCAGTGATCTCAGCGCTTTTATGCAGGATATAAATATCCCGGGCTGAATATGGATCATGTTTGTTATCTTTTCCTAAAGCAATTTGAAGCCCGGTAGGAATATTTTGTAAAAACAGAGGATCTTTTAGTAAACTTTTAAGTTTAGCAAGATGTTTGTAATCAATTTGCAGTGGCATACCTGTTTCGGAAGTTGTGAGATCTGTGAAGATCATTGCATTATTATAAGATTCATCATCCATCTCTTCTTCAGTTCCTAATACATCAACAACTTCATCAGTTTCATTGATATCAGAAAATTCTTCCAGGAACTCATATTTCTCGATATTCTCTTGAAGAAATTTGTCCATCGTCTCATATGTTTCCTGCATCTGCTCGGAAGAAGCTACAAATTTGAATTCGAGCATAGCCGTTTTACCGATAAGATCTTTAGCTCTACTTGGATCTTTCAATCCCGGTAATTGAATGATTATCCTGTTTGTATTTGCAACTCTTTGAATTAACGGTTCTGCTACACCAAACTGGTCAATTCTATTTCTAATGATCTCGTAGGCAGTTTTAATCGCATCTTCTCTTTCCTTTACAGATAGTTCAGAATTAGTAAAATCAACTTCCAACTGTATCTGAGAACCACCTTGAAGATCTAAACCGAGTTTCAATCGTTTAGTCGTCCAGAATGATGGTAGGTTTGGAACGACCAACGGCAGAAAGTAGTATGCTGTAACAAGCAGAACAACAAGAATGATCAAGCCGCGCATTTTTCTGTTCCTCATTATTATGTCTCCTTAATTAATCTATTATCTATTAAATAATTTCAGACTTATCAAAAACTTATTTTCTTGTATAACCGTCAAGAGTTTTGTGGTTGATTTTTAAAACCGATATCTTTCACTTCATGTTGTCCTGGTAGATTGATCTCACCATGCTTTTCTTCAAAGTTCTCAATATTTTGTTTAAGTATTTTTAAGAATTGTTTTGCATGCTGAGGGGTTGTCATAATTCTACTGTATATCTTTGCACTTGGTAACCCTGGAACGATTCTTCCGAAATCCAGAATGAACTCGGAAGGAGAATTTGTTATCATGCAAAAATTTGAATATATCCCTTCACCGACCTGTTCATCGAGTTTGATATTTAGTTTTTGTTTTTTTGGTTGATTCATTATATTTCTCCTTTTTTATTAAAGCTTTTTTATGTTGTCCACCTTATCCCATATGAGTCGGCTTATAGTAGAAAAACGATCTCACTTGCAAACTTTCTCCAATCGAGGAGTAAGGAGAACAAAAAATGATTATTAATTACACTTAATTTGTTATAATCTGATTTAGAATAAGTAAGTAATCATAATTCTCACATTTTCAATTTTTCTTTTAGTGCTTTCTCTACGCATTCAGAAATAAAATCACTGGCATCACCACCAAGTGCTACAACTTCCCGGATCACTGTTGAACTTAAGTATAAATATTTACTTTCAGGTACGAAGAAAACTGTTTCCAGTTCTTCACTTAAATTTTTATTCATAAGCGCAATAGAGAGTTCATATTCAAAATCTGATACTGCTCGTAATCCACGGATCATAATCGTAGCATTAACTTTTTTTGCAAAATCGACAACCAATCCAGAGAATTTCATGACTTCAATTTTCTTATTATATGCTACAGATTTTTCACATAGATCACAACGTTCTTCCCAAGAAAATATTGTGTCTTTCCCTGTATGCTCTGCAACAGCCAGAATAATCTTATCAAAAACTTTTGAAGCTTTGGCTAAAACATCAATATGCCCATTTGTGATGGGATCGAATGTTCCAGCATAAATTGCTATTTTCATTTTACCCTCTTTTTTTTCATTTCCCGCGAAATACACGAAAAGAGCTAATAAAAGATTCTATGAACTTAAGTTTTCTAATTCATTTATCTCTTTTGGAATATTTTTGGAAAGATTATTATATCCGGTCTTTGTAACCAGAATATCATCTTCAATACGAACCCCAATTTTCTCTTCAGGGATATAAATACCCGGTTCTATCGTGATCACATTCCCCATCTTTAACACTGAATCTCGAGCTCCGATATCGTGAGTGTCCATGCCAAGATGATGACCAACACTATGCATATAATATTTACGGTAATCTTTTTTATCTTTGATCAGTTTTAATTTAATTAGAGCTTTCTGGATCAGATCAACTGTTTTCTCGTTCAGCTTTTTCATTCCGACACCAGGTTTAACCATTTCAATCATTTTTTTATTAATTTTTAGAACTTCGGAATAAATTTCTTTCTGGCGCTTGGTGAATTTTCCTGAAGCAGGAAATGTTCTAGAAATATCAGCACTATAACCATTACAGGCAGCACCAACATCCAGAAGCACCATCTCATCTTTTCCTATTTGTGAGTTATTCTGTTCATAATGAAGAGTTGCAGCATTACCACCTGCAGCAATAATTGGTTTGAACCCCATATGTTGAAGTCCCTTTCGTGTAACTTCATATTGCAAGATCGCCTCAAGTTCATATTCCATCATCCCAATCTTAGATTTATTCATTATGTTTTTTATTCCTTCACCAGTCACATCAATAGCTTTCTGCATTTGTTCCAATTCCCATTTTGTTTTCACACTTCTAAGAGGAATCATGATCTGTGTCATATCTGAGGCTGTTATGTGTGGGAAATGCTGTTTTGCTTTGGCAATCAAATCCTGCTGCTTATTAAGTGGTTTATCAATATTATTGTATCCTAAATTAGCATAAACTTTTATTGATGATCCCATGTAAAATCCGATCTTTCGTTCAAGTTCATCTAAGAAAGAGATTTTTTCAATTCCAGAAATTTTTGAAACTTCTTCTTTTATCATTTTCTTACCAACCCAAACTTCCATTTCAGGAATTCCACGCTCGATGAATAGCTCCATAACAGGTTTTTTCTGCTTGCTGATCACGAGTATAGCATCAGGAATATCCAATCCTGTGAGATATTTAAAATTATTATCCTGCAGGAAATTTCGGGGATATTTGGCTACAGAAGCTGCAAATATAATAATCAGTTCTTTTGCTTTCAACTGTTTGACCAAACCTTTTCTACGATCAATTAAAAGCTTTGAATCCATCATCTATCTCCTATAACTAATTTACCATAAGTGCCGTCAAAACCGGGTGGTTGGAATTTGAAATCACCTTTCTTAACAGCTAAAATCTGGTTGATAGTTTTTTGGTCGACTCTTTTGTCAAGCATAACTTGAATGCTATCTGATTGCCATAAAGCAATTTCCGATGGGAAAATATTCATAATGATATCGAAAATTTCTCTTACTCTTTTTGAGGTAATACTCTTAAGATTTTGAGATGCAGCAATAACTTCGATAAGTGGTATAAGATGCATGAATTTACGAGAGATAGGAATTATAGAATTATCCTGTAATTGAATGCTTCGCTCTTGTACTCCCAGATTCATCTTCTTATTACAGACCGGACAGATCAATTGTTGAGGTAATTCATCTGCAAAGATCATTTCATGGGAATGCCCTTTTCTATCAGCTCTATGTCCTGTTAGAAAATATCTTCCCTCTGCCGGATTGAATTCTGCTGTCATAATTACTTTGTTCAGTCTAATAGCATAAATAATATTTTTATAATTAATTTGTTTCACATCAAGAATAGTAAATTCTCTACCGATCCTGTTCAAGGCAGCACTGTGGCAATCACTATTAGAAATAAATGTAAGATTTGATAGATCCGGGATCTTATCTAACATTTGCGGATCTGCGCTCAAACCGGTTTCAATGGCTTTTATCTTCGGTTGAAATTTTCCATAGAATTCGCTCAACTCATCAAGATCATTCTTACTTCCAAAGATACCATCAGGTGTCATTACATGAGCTGGAATAATTTCCATTAGAGGATGGATATTTGAAATTTCAAAGAGCTGATCTTCCAATTCTTTTTGTGTATCGCTGGTAATGAAAGGTCTGCCGATTGTATTCTTCATTCCCCATTTATTCATCAATAGCTGCATTTTATATATCGATTCAAAATCCGGAAAAAGTATAATATGATGAGCTATTGTTTTATTTCTTTTGTGTGCTAATTTTGTTGAGAAGATAACTTCCGTTTGTAAAAGAAATTTACTGTCATCTTTTGGAAGAGCAAATAACCCTTCATTTACTTCTATTAATTCTTCTTTTAACTCTTCAGTTCTAGGTGGAAAAATACAATCACCAGTTCCAAAAACATCGATCCCTTTCAGTTTCATAGTTCTGGAAACTGCGGTAAGTTCAATTTGCCCCACACCTCCGGCATAACCAGAGTGTGAATGAAGATCAACTGCTAATTTCATTTGAATTCCTTCATTTTAAGAATATTTAGCAGTGAACAATTACGAACAAAGGAATAAAAGAATATTTTTAGTTTCATTTTTTCTACCTTTTAACGCATTATAAGAAACTTCTTAACAGTTTCTTCTTTATCCGTAATCAATTTCATTAAATAGATACCGGAAGGCATTTTACTGATGTTGATACTTATCCTATTATTATTAATTATATTGGAATCATTAAAGGATTTTACTTTTTGTCCTTTAATATTAAAGATTTCAAGCTTCTTTATGAATACATCCTTTCTGGATAATGATACTCCTAAGATATTGTTTACCGGATTAGGATAGATTTCGAAATTATGTGATTGTCCTAATGCAATTTCATCATTCTCTATTGAATTAACTTCATCGGTAAATCTTATAAATACTTGTGGTCTTGCCCATACAGATTGTGTACTTCCTGTTAAAAACGCCACAAAATCGCTTTCGTAATCCCAGTCCGTATCGATCTGAAAAGCTATGCGATATTGCGTTTTATCTCTGTTCAATTCATAATCCTGGATTACACTTGAAGTAACATCGAGATAGCGATAACCTTCTTCTCCGTTTTCTGTGATTGTACCAATATTATTTTGATAAGTAAATGCGTTTCCAACATCTCCCTTTTCCCAATCTCCAATATCCAATTCATTACCGTAATCTATGTGGCTCATAATACATTTGATAGTATCTCCAACTGCTACATCCCAGACCGGAAAATCAGTGTATTCTCCTATTGATGCATCGTAACCTCCAGAATCATATTGATAAATCCTTACATAAATACTATCTATGTGATATTCATCAGGAACTTCGGGAAGATAAAATGAAATGTAAGATCGAACATATGAATTTGGATCAGGATCAATTATAGCAAAACCATAATCACCTGCACCCATATCATACATCCAGTTATTAACAGAATAAGCTTGAGCATTCTGACTGAACATTATGTAGCCATCCAATATTGGATCAGAATAGACTGAGTCAATTATTGTGTCTGAGATTAAGAATGCAAATTGTAAAATAAATAGTACTATTATGATAAATTTTAATTTCATTACATTTCTCCATTTATTTCAGTTCCGACTAATACACTTTTTTGTTCACTGATCTATTCAATCCAGTATCAATAAATATCATATTTGTCATCCTGAGTGTCCGGCAGCTGCCGGATGTATCGAAGGATAAAAAACTGAATAATCATTTTGTACACTTCGATACGTCGCTTCACTCCTACTCAGTGTGACAGATAGCAAAAACCTTTATTTCAAAGTCAGCAAGCGGTTACTTGCTTCTGTTCCCCATTGACTGTACTTTCCATATTTGTTGATAATCCGCTCATATATTTGTGCAGCTTTATCAAACTGATTACTATTCTGGTAAGCTTCTCCCGCTTTCAGTTCAGCTGAAGCTGCCCACTGGGTGAATTGCGGATAATTATAACCAACCTTCAATAATTCTGAAACTGCGTCTTCATAGCTTTCCATACCAAATAGTGATTCTCCGATCCAATATTGTGCTTCCGCCTGAGTTTCTTTTTCTTTAAGAAGAGGAATAGCACGAGTGAACATTTCAATAGCATGAGAATATTTTTTATCTCTGAAGTGACAGAATGCAATATCAAAAACTGTTTTTGCTTCCAACCCTTCATCTCCCCAACGTTCAAGAATAATTTGATATGCTGCAATCGCTTTTTGCCATTCCTTCATTGTTTTACACACAAATGCAAAATTTCTGGCAGCATCAAAAGCAAGTTCTCCATCTTCATCATTTTCAATAACTTTATAATAATGAGAAAGCGCTTTCTGGTAATTTTCTTTGGAAAAATTTATTGTTCCCAGTTTAAGATGTGCCTGATTGCTCATTTCAATATCTATCGAATTTGAGACTGTTAAGAAATCAGCTTCTGCATTATCTAATTCTTCTTTTTCCAATCTTACAATCCCCCGCCAGAAATAAGCCTTTATCATTACGTCACTGGTTAGATCTTTCTTCTTGAGAAGCTTTGTAAATATTGATTCAGCCTTCTTTTTATCAATTTTTTTATAATATATTCCGCGGCTGATTTCAATTTCATTTTTATCTTTATCGGTTAATTGATTTTTAAATTTCTTGGCAAGCGTTTCAGCTTTCGGTCTGTTCTCAATTCTATATAGAGCTATGATATTCTCTTTGGCAACATTTCTGATATTATCATATCCTGATGAATTGTCTCCTAGTTTATCTATTATCTTTTTGTAATTTACTGCAGATTCAAGATAATTCTCCTGAATAAAATTGATCTGACCGAGCATTTCATAATATTTCAAATTAGTTTTATTATTATTAATAAGTTCGCTATAAGTATATTTTGCCATTTCTAGATCATTTGTTGTGAATTGTAGATGAGCAAGTTTTGCCAGGTCATCCTCACTTTTTTCTATAACATGCATCAGGGCTTCTTTTGCTTTTTGATTATTACCCAACTTCTCATAATCATTTGCAAGTAGTTTATAAGTATCATCATTTCTATCGTTTTCGGGTAGAAGTAATTGGTATTTTATTGCGTTTTCATAATCTCCAGTTTCTCGTAAAGCTCTTGTGAAATATTGAATAACTTTGGGATATTGTTCAAATCTTTCTGCATTATTTACAAGGAAGGCAAGCTTATCTCCAGCATCCTTTTTTTCCCCCTGTTCATTCAGAACAACTGCATAATGGAAGAATATAAGCGGATTATTAAGCTTTATATGTTCATCAGCTATCTTGTAATATTGTAAGGCTTTAGCATCATCATTTATAGAATAATAATATTCTGCTAAGTGTATTTTGGCATTATAAAATTCTGCATCATCAATTGCTGAATTGTTTACAAGATCAGAGAAATATCCAGAAGCTTTTTCAATTTCATTATTGGAAAAATAGTATTTTCCAATTTGTAATCTGAATTCATTTGCAGCCAAATTGTGCGAATTATTTTCTACAAATGATTTCATCCTTGTAATAAGTTCTGATGTAAGTTCTGTATTATGCAAAAGCTGTTTTCTAATGTATATTTCTTCCAACCAGTCAGCATGATTTATTTTATCAAGTTTGGAAGTTATTGCATCCACTTTCATTAGGCATTCATCTACCAAATTGTCTTTTGATTCATACTTATATTTCTCTGCGAGATGTAGCCATAACACTGCTTTTTTGTAATTATTTCCCGGATCTGATCCATCTTTAAGAATCCTAATTGCCGATTCAAAGTCTTTTAGATTAATTATTAAAATATTAAGCAGATCATCTTTGAATTCTTTTGAATCGGAGTTAATGGAATTACTCATCAATGAACTCAGCAAATTGTTAAACGCAGTTTCATAATCACGTTTTTTAAATTTCTTTAGGTATTCCAATTTTTTTGTGATCTTCTTTCTTAAATCCGTATTCTCTACCTTTTGAAGATCGATCTGTTCCAATTCAGTTACAGCATCTTTATATTCATCAAGGTGCTCTAAACATAAAGCAATTTTGTAATAAGCTTCATCCTGAAGATCATTAGCGGAGTATTCAGTTAATATCCACTGATAATATTTCTTTGCTGTATTGTATCGCTGGAATTTCTCGAAGTAGATATCTCCGAGCACCAGCAATAACTCATCCCTCGAAGCAAATTCATTGTTCAAAAGTTTTTTAAATTCTTTTACAGCATCTGTAAATTTCCCGGAAGCAACCATTATATTCGCATTTAGCAATTGTTTTTTGTATAAGATTACACTGTTGTTTGTGGAAATATTATTTAGCCAATCGATGGCAGAATCGAGATTATTCAGTAAAAAATCAGCTTGTGCAATCTGCAATAGATACGCATCCTTTTTATCACTCTCCCGAAATACTTTTTTATATTTAGCATAATCATTTTTGATATCTGTGTATTTCTTTAATTCTATTTGAACGGAGGTAAATTTTAGAATGTATGCATCAAGTTGGATTGAACTGGAGAATTTATTTATTAAATTAGAAAGCTCAGAATAAGCTTTTGGAAAATCCTGCAAAGTAACGTAATAATCAGCCAGTTTGAAACGGAGTTTCTCCTCGTAATTACGCGGCATATCTTCTTTAAGCTTAGCAGCTAGAACTTCTGAAGCTTCTTTAGTTCCTTCTTCCTTTTCTGTGATCTCGATCTGTTTTTCCACTGCCTTCCATCGCGAGATATGATCAGGATAATCATTAATAATTTCATCCAGGATTTTTTTCCCTTCCCCCAGCATTTGCATTTCAAGACGTGCTTCCGCTAGCCAGAGAAGGACATCCGGAATATTATGATAATCTTTATAATTCCTTACTATCTATCGTCCCTCAATTATTACATCGTCATATTGATTCAATTTATATAAACATTCCAGATATTGTGATAATGCCATTTTACTGAAATTTGAGTTTGGATAAGTCTCGATCAGAGAATTCAAGGTTTCAGATGTTTCATGATATTTTTGCTGTTCGAATTGTGCTTGAGCCAGATAATACAAAACTTTATCACGAGACAATAAACCGGGGAATCCTTCTAATAATCTATTATATGCTGATTCTGCTTTAACAAATTGACCTCTCTCTCTGTAGCTTTCTCCAATAAAAAAAATTGCTTCCTGAGAATCATCGGAGGTTGGAGAATAAGCAATAACTTTTTTAAATTCATTTATTGCTTCGTCAAATAAACCATCATTAAATAATCCTTTACCAAAGTTAAGATCCGACCATAAACTTGTAGAGAGTATGGTTAGTAAAATGAATATCATTTTCTTCATTAATTCCTCCGTGAGCAAATTGTCAGCTCATCCGCATAATATCTACAGATAAAGTAATCCGTAGTTTTATATCATTGAATAATCAATATTTTCATCTATCTTTGCATGTCAACTAAGAATTATCCATTATGATTAAGTTCATATAGTATTTAACCGTGATCAATTATTTTGCTTGACTCTGAATGTTCATTCAACTTTTCAGAGATGCAATGGAAATGATTAATCAAAGAACGTCTATAGTTGTTGTCTTCAAAATAAATGGAATTTGAAAGAATATGAGAATTTGGTCTGTTGTGTTATTAATATTTGTCCTCTCAGTCGGATTATTTTCTGAAGAGCAAACTACACTTACAATTGCTTCAGGTAATCCAGAAGGTGTTTACTTCAAACTAGCTAAAGCCTTGGAAGAAATTATTGAACATGAGAACTCACAACTTAATGTAATAGTTTTGGAAACATCTGGATCTAGAGAAAATGCAGACCTCCTTAGAGATAAAAAAGCAGATATTGCCTTCATGCAGAATGATGTAGCTTACAATTACCATACGGGTGAGCATAATGTTTCCTCTAATTGTGATTCTTTGAGAGGAATAACATCATTGTATACTGAAGTTATCCAAATCGTTGGTAAGAAAGACTTGTTTATCCAAGAGATGTCCGACCTGATGGGAGAATCTGTTTCAATAGGCGAAGTTACCAGCGGAAATATTATAAATGCAATTGATATATTAAGAGCTTCAAATCTCAAAGAAACCGATATTATAGAGAAGAACCTTTCCTATTCTGAATTGAAGGATGCATTTTCTAAAAATGAAATAAGTGCTGCGTTTGTTACGGGTGGTTTAAAATTTTCAGTTCTGGAAGATATCTCAGAATCTGTAAATTTCATTCCACTAAGCAAGGAAACACTTCTTACATTACGTGCTAAATACCCTTACTTTATTGCTGCAACAATTCCGGCAAACACATACCCTGGGCAAATAAAACCAGTGAACGCTGCAGGTGTGAAAGCATTGCTTGTTGCTCATGCATCTCTTTCTTCTGATATCGTTACAACAATCTGTTCAGCTCTGTTCAGTCATCGTTCCGACTTGAAGAAAGCCCATCCGATTGCTGCTAAGATCAAATTGAATAGTGCCAAAAGAGGAATGACACTTCCCTTACATCCAGGTACAAAAAAATATTATCAAAAACGTTCATTTTATAACTTTTTTATTAGTATTTTTATTATCCTTATTATTTTCATTTTTCTTTACCAAATTAAACATTTTGTTCACAAAATATACAAATATTCTATGCGTCAATTACGGCAGAACATTCAATTTAGACTTGGTTTTGTCATAGTTCTGTTGTTCATGATGGGATCGATCGGTTCCTACTATTTTGAACATAATGTAAACGACCAATTTGATACGATTTATAAATCATTCTGGGCAACGATTCTCTATCTGCTCAGTGGATTTGAAGTAGAACCATTTACAGCCGGTGGACGGATTTCTGCCTTCCTGCTTTTAGTGGGAGGAATGGGAATTCTAGGTTCAGTGGTTGGAAATATAGCCTCAATTTTCATGAAAGAAGGAGTGGAAAAAATGCCAAAAAATCTAAAAAGACATATTGCTATCTGCAACTGGAGTAAACGTGGAGAAAAGATCATCGAAGAATTGCATCATCCAGGTGCAGAACCAGACACTTCGATTTTGATATTGACCGATGCTGAGGTGAATGAAAAAGAATTAAGGGAAAACAGTGACCGCTATGCTAATGTTTATTTTATTAAAGGTAAATCAACTGCATACAAAACACTTAAAGATGCTCGTGTACATCATGCAAAAAGTGTGATCATTCTTTCTGACTCCAACGATAAAGAACCCGATCCGAAAACAATTCTCACTTGTCTCGCAATTCGACAGCTGCAAAAAGATCTGAAAGAAACCCACGCACCTCACATAATTGCAGAATTAATGGATAGAACGAACCGTCAGATAGCACTGGATGCCGGAGCTAATGAAATTGTATCAGCTGGGTTTTATAGAACCGGCATTATGCTACAAAGTGCGCGCTATCACAATTTATCAGATATTTTCCATGAACTTCTTATTTATGAAGACAACACCTCATCCATCTTTATAATTGATAGCGAAAAACTTCCGGATACTTTGATTGGTAAATC
>JAQICU010000339.1 GCA_027858325.1 Candidatus Cloacimonadota bacterium | reverse complement strand
CTTGAAGGAGTTGCTGCCGATAAGGAAATATTACCGAATAATCCAATATATGAATTTGCTTCGGATCTTGTTCTTAATGTTTTAAAGCATATTGATCCTATTGATGAAAGAATAAAAGTTCATTCCACAAACTGGTCGTTCGATAGAATTGCAAAACTTGATGTTAGTGTAATGCGGGTTGCAGTTTATGAGCTGATCTATACTGAAACAGCTCCGGCAATAATTATGAATGAGGCAATAGAAATTGCTAAGAAATATTGTTCAGAAAGTTCAGGCAAATTCATTAATGGCGTATTAAACGCAATTTCAAAAGATCAGAATAAATAATTATGGATAATATACTTTATTGCAGTGTGGGTGTGATCGTCTATAATGAAGCTGCCAATATTGGGAAATTGCTTGATGCTTTGTTAACTCAGAAAACGGATAAATCTAAGATTCAGGAAATCATTGTTGTTTCCAGCGCCTGCACCGATGGTACGGATGATATTGTTCGAGGATACGAAAAAGATCATGAAAATATCAAGCTTATCACTGAAGCTGAAAGAGGTGGAAAATCCTCAGCGATAAACAAGCTCATTAAAGCTGCTAATACAGATCTGCTTATAATTGAAAGCGGAGATACTATTCCCGATGAAGATACAGTAGAAAAGATGATTATTCCATTCCAGGATGAAAAGGTTGGAATGACAGGTGGCAGACCTACTCCTGAGAATGATCCTCGAACATTTATTGGTTATAGTGTTAATCTGCTATGGAATCTGCATCATGAAATGGCTCTAATCTCTCCAAAGTTGGGTGAGATGGTTGCCTTCAGGAAAATATTTGATCAGATCCCACCGGAAAGTGCTGTAGATGAAGCAAGCATTGAAGCTATCATGAAAGATAATGATCTGCTTCTGAAATATGTTCCGGATGCAATAGTTTATAATAAGGGACCGGAAAATTTAAGTGATTTTATAAAGCAAAGACGAAGAATAGAAACCGGACATCTCTGGCTGATGGAAAACTGTGATTATTCTGTTTCTTCACAAAATAAAGGACTCCTGCTGGATCTTGCTCTCAAGGAATTGAAGAAAGACAAAGAGAAAATGTTCTTCCTATTTGGAACTGCAATAATAGAGATATATAGCCGTTTCCTGGGTTGGTTTGATTATAAAGTTCTTAAAAAAAATCCCTTTAAATGGGATATTGCCAATTCTACTAAAAACTTGAACAAGGATATAAAAAAATAATGTTGGAACTTATACCTAGAATATTAGTATATAAATTTTTCCGTCAATTCGGTTTTCCCCGCATTATGCCGATGAATTATACATTAAGTTTATTGTATACGTGTAATTCAAGATGTCAGACTTGTAATATCTGGAAAAAGAAATCTGCTGATCTTACGATTTCCGAATATAAATTGATCTTTAAAAAACTTGGTAGATCACCATATTGGATAACATTAAGTGGTGGCGAACCTTTCCTACGTAAAGATATTGTAGAAATTTGTAGAGAGTTGTACAAAAACTGCAAACCAAAAATAATAAATATTCCATCAAATGGAATATTAACAAATACAATTGTAAAAAATGTTATTGAAATTGCTAAGATATGTTCAAAAAGTCAAATAATTGTTAATCTTTCAATTGATGATATTGATGAAAAACATGATGAAATCCGCGGCATCCCCGGAAATTATAAAAAAGTGATCAATACTTTTACAAAACTGAAAGCATTGCAAATCGACAATCTTACAGTCGGAATCCATACGGTTATCTCTAAACTTAACGTAGCTGGTTTTTCTGGAATTGCCAATGAACTTATGCAGCTTCAGCCGGATTCTTATATAACAGAGATCGCAGAGCAACGCGTAGAATTAGATACACTGAAGAGCGATATTACACCTGATATTATTTCATATTGTACAGCAATAGATTATCTGATTCACCGTATCAAGAACGGTAAATTCAAAGGGATGAACAAGATCACACAGTCTTTTAGAATTGAGTATTATAATTTAGTAAAAAAGATCTTGCGGGATAAAACACAGGTTATCCCATGTTATGCAGGTATCACTTCTGCCCAGATCTCTCCTGATGGTGAAGTTTGGTCATGCTGTATTAAAGCAGAATCTATGGGAAACTTACGTGATAATGATTATAATTTCAAGAAGATATGGTTCTCAAAAACGATGAGAAAAGAGAGACTTTCAATAAAGAGAAAGGAATGTTATTGTCCGCTTGCAAATGCTTCTTACACAAATATGTTAATGCATTTTCCAACTTTGATCAGAGTTTTTTATAGAAGTTTTATCAAATGGTGGAATTAAATGACTAGTAAATTTAAAAAGAGGATTATTGCAGTTATTATGGCAATAATAATCATACTGACAGTTGCTTATGTTTTTTATGGAAAGAACTGGTTAGCAGAACAACAATATATACAAAAACAGAGGAACAGTGAATTCCTTAAGAATGAGTTAATGCAGAAAATGCTGGATATTGAAAAAC
>JAQICU010000310.1 GCA_027858325.1 Candidatus Cloacimonadota bacterium | reverse complement strand
CTTATCACTCTTCTAATCTTCTTTGGAATATTTTTCTTTGGGAGTTTACTGGTTTTAACCATAGGCTATTATATTGCATTTTCAGCTAATACAGATACCGCTTCACTCGGACAGATCTTGCTCACAGTTGTCATTCCACTTGTGATCGGAATCTTGGATCTTGCATTTTGCCTTTTTGTTCTTATCGTAAATCTTAAATTTAAAATCCCTGAGGAAGTAAAATGAATAATTTAACTGAAGAAAATATCTATCGCAAATTACAGCAGCATCTTGATAATTTTCCGATAGGATTCCCCGCTACTGAGTCAGGTGTTGAGATAGAAATTCTTAAATTTCTATTTACACCGTTGCAGGCAAAGATAGCTTCCTGCCTTAATCTGGCACCCAAAACACCAGCTAAAGCCAGACAAAGGTTAACCGATCGTTTCCAAATTGAAATGACTAAACAGGAAATGGCTGATCATCTGCACCAGATGTTTATGAACGGTTGTTTGGAGCGCTCTGGTAAGATAGGTTCTTTCCGCTACTCCAATGCTATGTTGGCAATTGGAATGTTCGAATATCATGTTGACCATCTCACTCCTGAATTCGTGAAAAACATGAACAATTATTTTGAGGAAGCATTTGCAGAAGAATTCCATAGAACGGCAATACCACAATTGCGAACAAGTCCACATGCTAAAGCTCTAATTCCCGAACACAAGATCGCCACTTACGATGATATGAGACTTTATGTGCAGAACGTGAAGAAACCGATCCAAGTGGCTAACTGCATCTGTAAACAAGGAGAAGCTCTGCTGGGAAACCCCTGTAAACAAACTGATAACATTGAAGTTTGTTTAATGTTCGGCAGCAAAAGTTATGCTGAACGTGACCAAGCTAGAGAGATTTCCAAAGAAGAATGCCTGGCAATTTTGGATCGAGCCGAAAAAGAAGGAATGGTACTACAGCCTGGAAACACAATGGAACCCTTCTGTATCTGTATTTGCTGTGGTTGCTGTTGCGGAGTATTGAATGCTGCAAAACAATTTCCCAATCCCGCCAGATTGTTTGCTACTAATTATTTTGCTGAAATAGATATTGATAATTGCACAGGTTGCGGCATTTGTGTTAAACGTTGCCAGATGGAAGCAATAGTTATTGAAGACAAAAAAGCTATCATCAACCTTGAACGCTGTATTGGCTGCGGATTGTGTGTGACTACCTGCCCCACCAGAGCCATGAAATTGATCAAAAAAGAAAAAGAAACTATCCCTCCTAAAAATATTGCAACTCTATATATGAAAATACTCAAAGAAAAATTCGGCAAACGAAAGATGATGATGAAAATGTTGAAATTATTATTAGGGTAATTTAAGAAAAGAAATATGATAGGAACACTAATAAACGTAGGTACAGTAATCGTCGGTAGTATCATTGGTGTGATCTTGCATTCACGCTTCAAGAAACGGTTTACAGAAGTTGCTTTTCAAGGGATTGGTATCTTTACTATCTTTCTGGGATTAGTGATGGCTCTGAAATCAGACGCCTATCTAATCATTGTTCTCAGCTTGATCTCCGGATCATTGATCGGTGAAGCACTCAATTTGGAGCTATGGATGGATAGAATAAGTGAAAAATTGAAATCCAAATTGAAATCCAAATTGAAATCCAAAAATGATAAATTTTCAGAAGGATTAGTAACAGCTTTCCTGCTTTTCTGTATGGGTTCCATGACAATCCTGGGAGCTATCGAAGAAGGATTGGGTGGTAAACCGAACCTGCTGCTTACCAAATCGATCATGGATGGTTTTGCAGCTATTGCTCTTTCATCTGCTTTAGGGATTGGCGTGATGTTCTCGGTAATTCCACTGTTTATTTATCAAGGTGGACTTACTCTACTCACTTCGGTTTTAGGAGATTATTTCAGTGATATATATATTAATAATCTCACGTCGGTTGGTGGAATTCTGCTGATTGGTTTGGGATTGCGTATTTTAGAGATCAAACAGATCAGAGTATTGAACATGCTGCCGACATTGCTGATAATCTTACTTCTAACATGGATTAAGAGTTTGTTATGAACCAATATAAAAGAAGATTAAATAACCTTTATGCTCCTATCAGTTTCATTTCATTAAATCAAAAATTAATTGAGAGATACAAAAAAATTAATAATGCTTCTATAAGTAGATATAATTTGTATTGTATTATATCTCTTTTTCACAACTTAGTAGTCGATATTGGTATGGTCTTTGATAAAACAAAAGGAACAAGTTCATTATATAAATTTTACCAAGATATTGAATCTGAAAAATTGAAAATCAA
>JAQICU010000265.1 GCA_027858325.1 Candidatus Cloacimonadota bacterium | reverse complement strand
ATTATCACGTTATCATGAACATGTATATGACCTGCAAAATTAACAGCATTAGCAATAATGAGATTATTACCGAGAATACAATTATGAGCTACATGAGAATAAGCCATAAAAAGGCTGTTATCAGCGATCTTTGTTGGCTCATCCATTGTTGCAGATTTATTAATTGTACAGAATTCCCGGAATGTATTGTTATCTCCAATTATCAATTGTGTCGGTTCACCCTTGTATTTCAGATCTTGAGAATCAGTTCCAATAACTGCTGAATGGAAGAATTTATTTCCATCACCAATTGTGGTGTGTCCATCAATGATAACACTGGAAACAAGTTCATTATTATCACCCAATATTACGTTTTCATAGACAATACAAAAAGGACCGATAACACAATTCTTACCAATTACAGCTTTTGGATCTACAATAGCGGTAGGATGTATTTTCGTCATATTTTTCCCCAATCTTGATCTTAACCTTGACCTTGATCTTGATCTTGATCTCGACCTTGTCTTTTCTACTTCTTCATGATTTTTGCCAGGAAATCACCTTCACAAACTTTTGTACTTCCCACATATGTATCACCGTGCATTTTAGCTAATCCGCGTTTCATCGAGATCGCTTTTAGTTCAAAACGCATTGTATCACCCGGATTAACAGGTACACGGAATTTCACATTATTTATCGAAGCAAAATAGGCAACATGCTTTTCGGGATCATCAAGAGCATTAAGCAGCATGATGCCACCTGTTTGAGCCATAGCTTCAATAATGAGAACTCCCGGCATTACCGGATGTCCGGGAAAATGACCGTTAAAGAAGGGTTCATTGATGGTTACATTTTTAACACCAACAATACGTTCTCCAGCTTCAAATTCGATTATTTTATCAACCAGCAGGAAAGGATATCTATGGGGAAGAATTTTCTGAATAGCCGTGATATCAAATACAACTTCAGACAATTTCTTCTTTTGATAGATCTTTTGTAATTCCTGCTTTTTATGAAGCTTGCGAAGTTTCTTAACCAATTCAACATTAGTTTTATGACCGGATCTGGCAGCTAAAAAATGCCCTTTTATGGGAACTCCTAAAAGTGCGATATCACCAATAAGATCTACAACTTTATGGCGTACAAATTCATTATAATAACGTAATGGCGTATGATTCAATAAGCCATCAGAGCCAACATGAATATCTTCTTGATAATCAAACATCTCTCTCAACCGTTTTATTTCATCTTCCGTTGTATCAGGATTAGCTACCACAAGAGCATTTTCTAAAGACCCGCCTTTGATAAGTCCTGCCTCTTTTAACATAATTATTTCATGAAGGAAGCAAAAGGTTCTGGCAGAAGCAAAATCTTCTTCGAAATCATCAATCGTCTGCATAGTCGTATATTGCGTACCCAATGCTTTCTGCTGGTAATCAACCATGAAAGTAATTTTAAGATCATCAGAAGGCATAATAACGATATCTACATTATCAGCTGGAGCAGAAAAAGAAATAGTTTTCTCTATTTCTAGGTACTCTCGTTCAGCATCTTGTTCAACAATTCCAACTTTTTTTAGAAGCTCCAGATAAATAATTGCGCTACCATCTGCAACCGGCACTTCAGATCCATCAACTTCTATGCGGATGTTATCGATATTGAGACCCTTAATTGCCGCAAGAACATGCTCGATAGTTGCAACTGTAGCTTTTCCAACACCAATTGTTGTACCTCTGGAAATATCAATTACATGATCAATATCGGCCGGAATTTCAGGTTTACCTTCTAAGTCAGTTCGAATGAAAACAATTCCATCATCCTTTCCGGCAGGCTTGAACGTTAATGTAGAAACATGACCGGAATGAAGCCCAATGCCATTATAACTTATCGAGCTCTTTATGGTTTTCTTAAATTCTTTCATTTTTTATCCTTTGCTTTCTGACGTTTTCGATATTCTTTCACGATTTCCGGTAAATATTTTTCTGAAACCATTATTTTTTTTTGAAGTCCTGCTTCAAATGCAGGGGAACCAAAATACTTAGCACCTTTTGGAATATCATTAGTTACTCCGGATTGCGCTCCGATCATTGCACCGTCATCAATTTTCAGATGACCGGCTACACCAACCTGACCGGCTAAATAAACAGTTTTACCAATTATTGTACTTCCGGCAAGCCCTGTTTGAGCACAAAGAATTGAATTTTCATCGATCTTGCAATTGTGCCCAACCTGAACCAGATTATCAATTTTTGTTCCTTTGCCGATTAGGGTAGAACCTAAAGTTGCACGATCGACAGCAGAATTTGCTCCGATCTCAACATCATCTTCAATGATCACATTTCCAACTTGCGGGATCTTGTTATGAATCCCATTATGAAATAAGTATCCGAATCCATCAGCGCCAATAACACAACCCGCGTGAATAATAATGTTGTTCTTTAAAACACAATCTTCATATATTGTTGTATTGGGATAAATGTGGCAGTTTTTGCCGATCTGTACATCTTCTTTGATAACACAGTTACTTTCAATGATTGTATCATCACCAATATTCACATTCTCGCCGATATCACAATTACTTCCAATAATGATGTTTTTTCCAAGTGATGCTGATTTCGCTATATTTGCTGAATCTCCGATGCTTTTTTTCATTTTAGGAAGATCAAGTTTGAGCCATGTTCGTACCAGCATCATAAAATGAATATTCGGTTGATCGATCAATAGAAGATTTGTATTTGGTTTTAAATTCTTATCAAAGTTTTTTGGAACGAAGATCAATCCCGCTTTTGTTTCTTTGAGTACATCCAGAAATTTCGGATTCTCAAAAAAACAAACAGAATGCTGGTTAGCTTCGTGAAGCTCAGCAACATTATCTAACGTAACTTGATTAGTAAAATCAGTAATGCAATCAAGCTTAGAAGCTATCTTTCTTGGTGTGAGCGGGAAATTGAATTTCTTCTTTTATTCTACAGATTTTTCCATTTCATCTAAAATTGAATCTGTAATTTCAAGGTTTGGTTTTGCATAAAGTATGCTACCAGCAGAAGCATCAAGAATGATAGAATAATTATTTTCGACAGCAACTTTTTCAATAATTGTTTTCAATTTATTCAAGATCGGTGCCAGAAGCTCATTCTGTCTTTGTACAAATGTTCCGTTTTCACCGAAAAGTTCTTGAACTTTTGCCTGACGTGCTTCATTCATACTCATGATCTTAGTTTCTGCTTCCTGTTTCCCTGATTCGGTTAAGATCATCTTCTTGCTTTCATAATCAGCATAGAGTTGTTCGAGCTCAGCATCCATATCTGCAATTTCCTGTTCCCATTTCTGACGTTCACCCATCAAAATTGTTTGTGCTTCTTGAGTTTCAGGACTTGTCATCATGATCCTGTCAGTGTCAATGTACGCGAGTTTCTCCGCTTCAGCAAATACGAGAGTTGTTAGAATTACAGCTAATACCATTGTTAATACTATTTTTTTCATTTTCTCCTCCATTTTTTTTATATTAAGATTATTGCC
>JAQICU010000253.1 GCA_027858325.1 Candidatus Cloacimonadota bacterium | reverse complement strand
ACCCAGTGGAATGAAAAAGGATTCCACAGGTCAAAAGTCATGGGCTATTATTTAATCTGTCTTTATTTCTATTATTTCCAATTAATAACTTCTAACTTATACCTTCTACTTCTTTCCATTCTCCTGTCTGTCTCTGCATATTTTTTCAACTTCACGGAACGCAACTTTTCCTGTTCCCATGATCGGAATATCTTCAATTATATAGAATTCTTTCGGCACAGCAATTGCCGGTAATTCTTTTGCCATATTATGTAAGATCTTCTTTCTATCAAATTCTCCGGTAGCTACTGCTGCAACAACATCGGCACCTTTTTTGGGATTCGGGACATCTACAACGCAACATATAACACCTTCCGGCAACAGTTTTGTAAGTACTTCTTCTACTTTAACCAGAGAGACCATTTCACCACCGACTTTCACAAATCTCTTCAATCTTCCACGATGCCACAGAAAACCATCTTCATCGATAATTCCCATATCACCTGTATCGTACCAGCCTCCATGAATATGCATAGAAGTTTCTTCTATGTCACCCAGGTATCCTTTCATTACAAGATCACCTTTTACAAGTATCTTTCCTTCTTTTCCTGCTGGTAATTCTTCATCGGTTTCTCTATCCAGTATTTTTACTTGTACTCCCGGCAAAGGTTTTCCAATACTTCCCGGTTTATTGGCACCAGGAACATTTACAGATACAACAGGGCTGGTTTCGGTAGCACCATATCCTTCCAGTATCTCAATTCCGTGATCTTTTTGGAAAGAGAGACGTAATTTTTCTGTAAGTTTATCAGCTCCGGCGATAGCATATCTAATTGAGGAAAGCTCTCCCGGCTTTGATTTACGCTGATATCCATGGAAGAAGGTTGGAGTTCCAATTAAAATTGTAATTTTATAATCTACAATAGATTTAACGATGGCACTGTAATCAAGTGGATTTGCATGAGTTATGATAGATGCGCCAAGGTAGAATGGAAGCCAGAAATTCGTAGTTAAACCAAACACATGAAAAAGAGGTAATGTTCCTGCGAAAACATCATCTTCGGTTACATCGATGATCTGCGGTATTGTACTAATATTATGGAAAATATTTTTGTGGGAGAGTTGAACTGCTTTTGGCTCTTTTTCGCTTCCACTTGTAAAAAGAACTACAGATGTGGAATTTTCATCACCATGACCAATTTTGGATTGTAACATGCCTGCAGGTAATTTAGAAGTAAGAGCTGCTTTAAGTTTTTCCGGTGTAGAAAGAGAACCCATAATATCTTCCAGATAGATCATCCCATCAACCGGCTCTCAATTAATTTTTTCTAATAACTTTTGACTTGTCACAATCGTTTTAAAGCTGCATTTTTCTTGAGCATAAATGGAGTTTTCTCTAGCTCCGGTAGAGTAATTTATCATAACAGGGATCTTACCAGCCATTAGGGCACCAAGCGTTGAAAGCAAACATCCAGCAGAAGTGGGTACCATGATCCCCAGGTATTTACTTTTAAATTTCTTAAACCTTCCAGCTAATATCAAAGCTGCTATCAGCATTCTGTCATAAGAAAGATCCTTACCAGTTGCCTGATCATAGACAGCTATCTTTTTTGAATGTTTCTTGGCAACTTCCACAAATTTCTGCTGTAATTGCATAATAACCCCTTATATTTTTTCTTCCACTTAATTCAACTTGTTTCAAATATCTATCTACGATTAATGTCAACTGATAAATTTTACTGTAGCAAACATTATAATGATTGCTTTCTTAAGAGAATCTATATTTGACAAATTAACACTCATTTTAAAGTTGTTTTATTGGTTTAATAATGATGTAAAATTGTTAAATTATTCAGATTGTCTTTGCGAGTTTACTCCGTGCTGTTACAAACGAAGCAATCTCTACTGTTGAAAGATAAGAAAGAAATGATTGCTACGTCACTTCGTTCCTCGCACTGATGAAGGCAAAATTGTATTGAATGTAAAAAGTTGTTTTCTAGGTGAGGTTAAGGTTGAGTAAAAATTTAATTTCAATTGAAGAATTGCATAAATCATTCGCCGAGAAATTGATCTGTAAAAACAGCTCATTTGGTATATTCAAAAATGATAAGATCGGTTTAGTAGGAATAAATGGCTGCGGTAAATCAACATTATTAAAGCTTCTAGTTGGAATTGAACCTGCCGATTCGGGTAATATCACCTTCCGCAAAGGTATCCGCGTTGGTTATCTTTCTCAAATCCCTCACCTTGATCCTGATAAAACAATTTATGAAGAGATCTATTTCAGTGATCACCCTCAATTTGATCTTTTACGAAATTATTATAAAATACTTAAAGAACTTGAGACAGAACCATCACCGACTTTAGAAGAAGAACATCACCAAATCATCAAAGAAATTGAAGCGAAAGATGCCTGGAAGATCGAAGTGAAAGCGAAGAGTATTTTGGATAAATTTGGATTTAACGATATAAATCAAAAGATATCAACTCTCTCAGGAGGGCAGAAAAGACGAATCGACCTTGCCAGAGTGTTAATGGACGAACCGGATGTATTGCTTTTGGATGAGCCCACTAACCATCTTGATGTAGATACTATTGAATGGTTTCAGGATTATTTATCCAATTACAAAGGTACGATTATTTTTGTTACCCACGACCGTTACTTCCTCGATGCAGTTTCCGATAAGATAATAGAAATGGAAAGTGGTCAGATTAGCTTTTATAAAGGGAATTATTCCTATTACCTACGTAAAAAAGAACAGCAGGATATTGATGTTCAAAGAAAGGAAACACGACGTAAAGCTCAATTGAAAAAAGAACTAAAATGGCTGCAGCGTGGTGCTAAAGCTAGAACTTCCAAACCTAAAGATCATCTCGACCGGGTAAAAGAACTAATAGACAAATCTTATCTTTCTGAAGGTAAAGATCTTGATATTTCCTTCAAAACCAAGCGTTTAGGAAAAACAATCCTGGAAATCAGAGATATTTCAAAACAATATGATGATAAGGTTCTCTTCACTAATTTCAATCATAACTTTCAAAAACTGGAACGGATCGGGATCATCGGGCCTAATGGCTGTGGGAAGACAACTCTGCTGAAATGCATCATGGAAGAGATTGATCCGGATAAAGGTTCTATCAAAATTGGAGTTAATACTTTATTTTCATATTTCCAGCAAAATATTGATGAATTCGATAATGATCAAACTGTGCTCGAATATATTCAAGATTTTGCTCATAATATTCGTACTGCTGACGGGATTCTTCATTCTGCATCTGAAATGTTACAACGTTTCCTCTTTGACGGCAAGATGCAGCAGAGCAAATTAGAGAATCTTTCCGGTGGAGAGAAGAAAAGGCTTTATCTTTTACGTTCCTTAATGTTTGGAAATAATTTCATTATCCTCGATGAACCCACAAATGACCTCGATATTCGCACTTTGGAAATATTGGAAGATTATCTCGATGCTTTTAAAGGCTGCATAATCGTAGTATCACACGATAGATATTTTTTAGATAGAGTAACAGATCACCTTTTTGTATTCGATGAAGATAGAATTATAAAATTCCCGGGTAATTATTCCGATTTTCTGCTGGTAAAAAAATACCGTAATGATGAAGGAAAAAAGAAAAAATTAGAAAGTAGAAAGCAAAAAATAGTAAAGCTATCAGATAAATTCACTTATAAAGATAAGCGTGAATTGAAATTGATCGAGCTTGAAATTCCAGAGATTGAAAAACAAATTATAACATTAAATAATAAAATTGAAAAAGAAGCCTCAAACCTCTCCCCTACGGATTTTAGAGAAATTACAAATATGCTTAAGGAACTTCAACAAAAACTTGATGAACTCGAATCCCGCTGGTTGGAGTTAGATGAGAAGAATTAACAGCGAATCCGTCTTCAGGTTAATATCTCGTTACGAAGTTCTTCTTCGTAACGTACTTGTATTTCCAAGACAAACTTGGGAACGAGAAGTATTATCATTTTAGAGTTTCATCATCCCCACGACTGAACCCAGTGGAATGAAAAAGGATTCCACAGGTCAAAAGTCTTGGGCTATTCTATAATCATTTCTTTTTTACATTCTATTTTTTGCTTTTTCTTCTGTGCCTTCGCCTGCCAAGACGTAGCCTTGGCGAAGACTGGTGTCTCTTTGCTTCTTCATTTTATCTTTCAGATTATCCCCAAATTCCCTTATTCTCGACCTTCGTTACATATTTTCTTTCAGTTCTTTT
>JAQICU010000227.1 GCA_027858325.1 Candidatus Cloacimonadota bacterium | reverse complement strand
CACTTCTTCGGCTATATTTGGATTATCCTCAAAATGCAAATAAAGAGGAAATACTTTCCGGATTGGCTGACATTTTTGAACATGAAGAGCAATTCCTTTCAAGCTGGTATATGCTAAATGAACTTTTCAAGATATGCGGTGAAGTAAAGAGATTCAAACTTCATGAAGATATTAAACGTATTAAGCAGAAGACCTGCGAGAGTGATACTATTGAAGATCAATTTAAATATTTTACCCCAATTTTTGAAATGGAAGAACAGAACTTAACACCTGATGATATAGAATGAAAAGTGGAATACATTATCTATTCAATTTTATCTATGTATAGATTTAATATATTGACTCGAACATGTCAGATTAATTTTTTGAAACAGATTTTATAAATAGTGAATTAATAAAAGACATATAGGAGCTAAAATGAAAAAATTTGAAAAAGTTACATTAGACGGTAATTATGCTGCTGCGCATGTAGCCTATGCTTTCAGTGAAGTTGCTGCAATTTACCCGATCACTCCGTCATCTACAATGGGTGAATATGCAGATGCATGGGCATCGAATGAGCGGAAGAATGTTTTTGATCAGACTGTTGATGTGATAGAAATGCAATCGGAAGCTGGTGCGGCGGGGGCTGTTCATGGTGCACTTTCAGGCGGTGCATTCACAACCACATTTACAGCCTCTCAAGGTCTAATGCTTATGCTCCCGAATATGCATAAAATTGCTGGTGAAATGTTACCAACGGTTTTTCACGTTACCGCAAGAACACTTGCTTCACACTCACTTTCGATATTTGGAGATCATTCAGATGTTATGTCTGCAAGAAACACTGGTTTTGCTTTAATGTCAGCCAGTTCAATTCAAGAAATTATGGATCTGGGGATTGTTTCACATCTTTCTACATTAAAAGCCAGTATTCCTTTCTTGAATTTCTTTGATGGATTCAGGAATTCCCACGAGATCCAAAAGATCGAAGTTATCGATTATGACACAATGCGCGAAATGATTGATATGAAATATATTGAAAATTTCAGAAATAGATCCATGAATCCTGAAAGACCAATGGTAAAGGTTGGTGCTCAAAATCCAGATGTATTTTTCCAGGGACGTGAAACGAGTAATAAATATTATAATATGGCTCCTCAAATAGTACAGCAATATATGGATGAATTAGCGAAAGTTATTGGAAGACAGTATCATCTCTTTGATTATGTAGGTCTTCCAGATGCAGAAAAGCTAATTATTGCTATGGGAAGTGGAGTAGAAACTATCGAAGAAACAATTAATTATCTAAATGCAAGAGGTGAGAAACTTGGACTTATTAAAGTTCGTCTTTACCGTCCATTTTCAGTAAAGGCTTTCATTGATGTCATTCCTGAAACAATAAAGAAAATTGCTGTTCTTGATAGATCAAAGGAACCTGGAGCAATCGGTGATCCATTATATTTGGATACCGTTGCAGCTCTTAAAGATAAAAAGGATATAACCATTATTGGTGGACGCTATGGTCTTTCTTCCAAAGAATTTACACCATCGATGGTTAAAGCTGTTTACGATCATCTGGATGGAGAAGCTACTCACGGTTTTACTGTTGGTATCAATGATGATCTTACCAACACTTCACTAAAAGTTGGTGAGCAGCTTAATACAATGCCGGACGGTAGTATCAGTTGTAAATTCTGGGGATTAGGATCAGATGGAACGGTTGGTGCAAATAAAAATTCAATTAAGATAATTGGAGATAATACAGATATGTATGCTCAAGGTTACTTCCAATATGATTCAAAAAAATCAGGTGGAATTACAAGATCACACCTTCGTTTTGGAAAAAGCCCGATCCAGTCGGAATATCTGGTTGAAAATGCAAATTTCATTGGATGTCATAATCCAGCCTTTATCGGACGTTACGACATTCTTGAAGGTATTAAAGATGGCGGAGTATTCCTGCTTAATTCACATTGGGAAACTAGTGAAGTCTTTGAAAACTTGACCGAAAATATGCAAAAAGTTATAATTGAAAAAAATATTAAACTTTATAATATCAATGCACTAAAAATAGCTAATGATGTTGGACTTGGCAGTAGGATCAATACTGTTATGCAGACTGCTTTCTTCCTTATTTCCGGTGTTTTAGAAAGAGAAGAAGCAATTAAGATGATCAAGAAAGCTATCGAGAAGACATTTATTAAAAAAGGAATGAACATTGTTGAAATGAACTGGACAGCAGTTGACAAAACTAATGAAGCATTAGTTGAGATACCTGTACCCGATGCAGCTCCTACAAATCACACAAAATTGAAGAAACTTGTTCCTGATGATGCCGATGAATTTACAAAAAACATCATAGAAAAAATAATGAGAGAAAAGGGAGACAGTATTCCTGTTTCTCATATGCCATCAGATGGTTTTGTTCCTTCTGGGACATCAAAACTTGAAAAACGCGGTGTATCACCTATCGTTCCACATTGGGATGCAGACAAGTGTATTCAGTGCAATCAGTGTTCTATTGTATGTCCACATGCAGCTATCCGTCCTAAACTTGTTAAGAATGAAGATATGAAAGGTGCTCCAGAAAGCTTTAATACTCTTACAGCAATGGGAAAAGATAAAGAAGAATTCCAATATAAGATTCAGGTTTACATTGAGGATTGTCAAGGTTGTCGAGTATGTGTAAACGAATGTCCTAAACAAGCTTTGGAAATGAGCCCGATCGAGGAAGAGCGCGCAAAAGGTGAAAATGCTAATGTCGAATTCTTTGAATCACTCCCCAACGATGTTATGGGTTCAAATTTAGAGACAACAGTAAAGGGGAGTCAATTCAAGCAGCCTCTTATGGAATTCTCCGGGGCTTGTGCCGGTTGCGGTGAAACTCCGTATGTAAAACTTATCACACAGCTTGTTGGTAATAGAATGATCGTTGCAAATGCAACTGGTTGTACATCCATTTGGGGTGGAACTTTCCCGACTATTCCATATTGTAAAAATAAAGACGGACATGGTCCCACTTGGGCAAACAGCCTTTTCGAAGATAATGCTGAATACGGTTTTGGTATGAGATTAGCAGTTGATGCGAACAGAAAACAACTCCGTTTTAATGTAGAGAAACTTCTCACAAATGGAACTGATGCTAAACTTGAACAAGTACTGAGAAATGGACTTGAATTGTGGAACGAAAAGAATAATGAAGCTATTCTAAACTCTATGCAAATTCAGAAAATTCTGCCGGGAGCATTGAAAAAATCTTCAGGTGAAAATGAGGTAATCATTAGGAAGATAGTAGAACTTAAGAATTACTTTGTAGATAAATCTGTATGGTCTTTCGGTGGTGACGGCTGGGCTTATGATATTGGCTATGGTGGTGTAGATCACGTTATGGCTACTGGAAGAAATGTACATATTCTGGTTGTTGATACAGAAGTTTATTCTAATACTGGTGGGCAGGCATCCAAAGCAACTCCACTTGGTTCTGTAGCAAAATTTGCAGAAGCAGGTAAGGAGACAGTTAAGAAAGATCTAGGTCTTATGCTGATGAGCTATGGATATGTTTATATTGCTTCTATCGCGTTAGGTGCAAATAAAAATCAAGCTCTAAAAGCCATTCGTGAAGCAGAAGCTTATGATGGACCTTCAATAATCATGGCTTATGCTCCTTGTATCAATCATGGTTTTGATATGTCTCAAACTATGAGAGAAGAGAAAAAGGCTGTTGATACAGGTTACTGGCTTCTTTACAGATTTAATCCTGAATTGAAAAAAGAATGAAAAAATCCATTTGTACTGGATTCCAGAAAACCTACATTGCCAGTTAGAGATTTCCTTGAAGGTGAAAGACGTTACACATCTCTGGAAAGAACCTTCCCTGATAAAGTGGAAGGTTTCCGTAGTGGATTCGAGACATACGCAAAAGAGCGTTACGAGAAATATGTAAAAATGGCAGAAGAATAGAACCCTTTGCAGTTTCCCTTTAGTGGAAAAGATGAAAGAGAAGGAGATCGTTTTTCTGCGAAAAGCCGACTCTTAGGAAAACGTAGAAAAGCAAGGAGAGTTCGAGCCGTAGATTAATGTGGATAATGTTAACCTGCCAGGTAGAGATGCTTGGCAGGCTTTTTTTTGGAGGATATTTGATGATCCATTCTCGCCATTCCATCCGTTTACCAAGTTATGATTACACATCTTCAGGTGCGTATTTCATTACATTATGTACACTAAATCATGAACAATCTTTGGGTGAGATAATTAATCATGAAATGATATTGTCCAGATTTGGAGAAATCGTTTCTGAAAAATGGTTTGATATCCCCAATCATCATAAACACGTAGAATTGGGTGAATTCATTATTATGCCAAATCACATCCACGGTATCATTTGGATCGTATCCCAAACCGTAGGGGCATCCCTTGGGATGACCGATGAAAAAGAAAGGGTTTGCCGGGGCAAACCCCGACAGGAAGAGATATATTCGAGGAAATTCGGAAAACCGCAATCCGGTTCATTATCAATGATAATTAACCATTTTAAAGGATCAGTAAAACGTTGGTGTAATCAAAATGAATACAAAGGAGTCCTTTGGCAGAGAAATTATTATGAACATGTAATCCTAAATGATAAAGAATTAAATAATATTTCAGAATATATTAAAATCAATCCTCAAAATTGGAGTAAAGATGAATACAAAATATAATCAGAAAGAAATAATAGTTAAACCAATCGGAATTATTCATTCACCATTCAAAGAAAGAGAAGGAATGCCGATCCAACCAATCGGAGCAAAAGGTATAAAAGGCAAAATTGAGATTTTTTCTGAATTCCAAGATGGTCTCAAAGATCTTAATGGATTTTCTAACATTATTTTGATCTTCAATTTTCATCTTTCCGAGAACTTCAAAATGCTTGTTAAACCTTTCATGGAAAATACAATACGAGGTGTTTTTGCCACACGTGCACCATGCCGCCCAAATCAAATCGGAATGTCAATCGTTAAACTGGAAAGGGTTGAAGATAATGTTCTGCATATTTCTAATGTTGACATCGTGGATGGTACACCTATTTTAGACATCAAGCCGTATGTGAAAAGAATTGATTGCGTTGAAAGTGAAAAAATTGGTTGGTTAGAAAAAAAAGTAGATAAATTTGATAGTAAAATATCAGATAATAGGTTTCTAGAAAAATAATGGGAAGAATTAAAGTATTACCAGAGGAAGTTGCAAATAGAATTGCAGCAGGAGAAGTAATTGAAAGGCCGGTTTCTGTGGTCAAAGAACTGGTAGAAAACTCTATTGATGCCAGATCCTCACAAATAACAGTACATATTGAAAAAGGCGGTAAGAAACTTATACGCATTATAGATAACGGTAGAGGAATGAGCGAGGATGATGCCTTGCAAGCTTTCGAGCGTCATGCAACCAGCAAGATTAAAACCGTAACCGACATATTCAATATATCAACACTTGGCTTTCGCGGGGAAGCACTTCCCAGTATAGCATCGGTGAGCCAACTCATTCTCATTAGCAAAGATGCAGAAAGTGATACAGCCTCCAGAGTTGAATTCAGAGGTGGAAAGCTCACAGATTTTTCTAAAACTTCTGCAAACAAAGGAACAACAATAACAGTAAGAAATTTATTCAGCAATGTACCAGCTCGAAGAAAATTTTTAAAATCTGATCCAGTTGAATTTAAACATATTCTCAATTATTTGCATTATCAATCAATTCTCTATCCTCACATTCACATCCGCTTTTTAGCTGATGGAAAGGAAAAACTCAATTATCCAGCAGTTGCAGAAATGAAAGCAAGAATGACCACAATATTTGGAAGCGATTTCCTTAAACGTGACTTGATTGAAGTATCCGAGAAAGGACATGAAATTGAGCTTTCAGGATTTATAAGTGGTTTGAACGAGGAGAAGGAAGGTTTTGCTGATTACAAATACCTTTTTGTGAATGGAAGGTACATTCGCGATAAAATTGTTTTACATAGCTTAAAATCGGCATATGGACCCTTCATTAAGAAACTTCGTATATTTCAGCAAGGTAAAACTCCGCCTTACATTTTGTTTCTTAAAGTTGATCCACATCATGTGGATTTCAATGTTCATCCGGCTAAAATGGAAATTCGTTTCAGAGATCCCGGAAAGGTTCATACTTTTATTAAATTGACTATCGAGAAATTGCTTCTGCAATATGAGGATGATAAATTCAAGCAGATAAAAAACAAAATAAGCACTACATTCCAACCTGGTAGAGCTACCGATGTTGAAACCAGAATATTTTCTAATAAGATGGAGAAGAAACATTTCAATCAGGTTAAGAAGGAATTGAAGGATATCTACCAACCAGATCTTTTCAGAAAAAAGACAAATGACGATATCCAGATCGAAAAGAATTTTACCGATAACAGAACTGATTTCTTCCTCAGACCTGAGGAAGATGTAATAAATCCCTGGCAACTTCATCAAAGCTACATTTTTGTTCAAGTAGAAGAAGGATTGATGATAATCGATCAGCATGCTGCACACGAACGAATAATTTATGAGAAAATATTACACAGAATTCATGGAGCTCCTGCTCAAACCCAGAAATTACTGTTTCCAATAGTTATAGACCTTCCGCCACACCTCACTAATACCATTCCTGAATTAATTTCAGAAAATATTGAAGTATTCAACAAAATTGGATTTTCTATAAAAACTTTCAGTGGTGATTCCATAGTAATTGATGAGATCCCTATTGAACTGGAAGATTGGGATGGGGGAGATATCTTCATTGACATTATAAAACAATTGGAAGATGAATTTGAACAAACTGAAGATTTCAGGGACAGTTTGTCAAAGTCAGTTGCCTGTAAAGCTGCGATTAAAGCAGGAAGAAAAATGAACAGGAAGGAGATGCTTGCACTTATTAATGATCTATTTGCCTGCGAAGTTCCTTATTTCTGCCCTCATGGCAGACCGCTCATCATCAAGATGACGATGCCTGAATTTGAAAAAAAATTCAAACGAACAACATGAACCAACAGCAAAAAAATAATATTCCACTGATCATCATTCAAGGTCCAACAGCAGTGGGGAAGAGTAAGTTCGCCATGAAAATTGCCGAAGAATTTAATTCTTCGATCGTCTCAGCTGACTCCCGACAGGTTTATAAATATTTAAATATCGGTACTGCAAAGCCAACAATAGAAGATCAAAAAAAAATTAAACATCACTTAATTGATATTGTAAAACCAGATGAAGAGTATAATGCCGGAACATTTTCTGAAGATGCAGATAAATTAATAAAAGAAATATCATCACAAAACAAAATTCCAATTATTTGCGGTGGTACAGTATTTTATATTAAAGCACTCATAGAAGGGATTTTCAAAGCTCCAGAAATTCCAATTGAGATAAGACAAAGTCTTCGTCAAGCTGCTGAAGAGAAAGGCACAGAGTTTTTTTTTAAAAAACTGAAGAAGATTGATCCTGACTCTGCCAAACGAATAAATGAGAATGATGCGAATCGGATTATTCGTGCTTTAGAGGTATATGAAACAACAGGAAAAACAATCACACAGTTATGGCGAGAGGACATACGGGAACAGAGAAACTTCCAAACTGTAAACATAATGATTACAGAAGAACGGAAAACACTTTATGAAAAAATAAATAGTCGTGTAAATAAAATGATCGACACTGGGT
>JAQICU010000084.1 GCA_027858325.1 Candidatus Cloacimonadota bacterium | reverse complement strand
GCAAAAAACGAGCCAGATAATCTCTCAAGTTTAGAAAAATTAGTTTATATTTTGATTGTTGTATTATTTTAACAACAGGCATTTTTTTGCATTGATGTGCTTTCCTTCATATTCCATTTTGTAAAAATAAATTCCAGTAGATACGCTTCTTCCATTCGAATTTGTACCATCCCAGATCAAACTATGATTTCCTGCAGGAAGAACTTCATTAATTAATGTTTTAACCTTTTGTCCTTTGATATTGTAAATTGTAATAGATGTTTTACCATCTGTATCTTTTATTGAAAAACTTATAGTTGTTTGCGGATTGAAAGGATTCGGATAATTAGAGTGTAGTTCTGCAATTTTTGGCTTTTGCAAATCACTTCCATTTATGTGCACAGGATTTTCCTCGAAAGCTGTGTGAGTGTATTGAACAGTTGAATTTAATGGAAGTTCCTCAGTTCTTACTTGTAAGTAATAAAAATCATTAGGATTGATCACAAAATCAGGCGTTGCAGTTTTCTGCTGCCATTCTTCCCATTCTATCAATCCCATATTATCGAACCAGGCAAAAGAATTTCCGGAAATTGGTGGATCGTTATTCGCAACAATATCGAAGTAATTTGTGTTATCGGGAACTTCAAATTCAGCAGAATAATATGTCCAATCTGTGTTACCACTAACCGGTTCAAAGTTATCTTGTCCCAACAATGTTCCACCTGTTCTGGTATTATAGAATCTTGCTTGAATCATTACACCTTCACAATTCTCTGTTTTTACATAACCATGAACAGAATAATCACCATCGGATCTTCTTTTCATCCTATTCTCAAGATTTGTTATAATATTGTATCCATTAGCAGAATTCTGTTGAATACATAAAGAACGTTCACCTGAATAGAATTCAGTATCGTCAAGCCATTCATTATCGCTATTCACATTCCAGATACTAGCACCTTCATCTTCAAAATTACCAAACCAGATAAGTTCTCGACCAACCCGGAATTCATAACTATTTCCTGGAGATATAATACCGACACTTGAGATATTTCCCCATTGTGGAAGATGTACTATTTGAGAAACATATTCTTCTCCATCGAAGGAGAAATTTAAATCTTCGGTATATTGTTCATTTTCTATCAACATGGTCAATGTATCCAGAATTACGTTTGCTTCGATCTCAAGATTATCTACACTCAAATATGTATTTAATTCTTTAGATTTCATCTTGATATAGTTTAAGATATGTCTGCCCAGGTCACCCGAAGCGATTTGCGGGATAAAATCATCGATGAATGCGGGTTTTAAGCTGAATGAACTAAACCCTTCTTCATCAATTGAAGTGTTTAAGATCATAGTCGGGAAAGTTTCGAGATAACTAAGGTCGAAAACAAAATTACCAAGTGAATGAGCAATAACCTTTCCATTGTATACTTCAATTCCCTGAATAACATGTGGATGATGACAGATAACCAGATCAGCTCCGGAATCTATCATATGGTGGCGGATCTCAATATCCCACATATGAGGAATATCAATTCTGGGAGTATAATCTTCATCTTCAGCAAAATCCTTCTCATCCCAACCGGCAAAGACATCTATCAGATCATAATTAGCTCCGGGCGCGGTAGAATATTCACTTCCAGAATGAGTTTCTACAATTATAAGATCAGCATTATCCTGCACTACAGCTATCTGTTCCATGATATAATATGGAGTCATATATGCAAATCCGAATTTATTATATCCAGCTTGAAGGTAGGGCTGATAATTGTTATATTGCCCCGTTCTATCACTCGATCTTAAGAAAGCCAGATTCACACCTTTTTTGGAATAGAATAATGGCTCATATGCTTCGTAGGAATCTGCTCCAGCACCTGAATAACGAAGTCCATATTGGTCGAGAGTGCTTTGAGTTTCCTGTATACCTTCCAACATATAATCACTAACATGGTTATTTGCCAGACAAACCAGGTCTATACCTGCATAAGCAAGACCGGCAGCATTTTCCGGAGCGCTTTTAAAATATATCGTTTTAGTTGGATGATGTTCATAATAGGTTGTGAGCGGACATTCAAGATTTGCCACAGATATATCAGCATTTTCTCCCAAAATGGATAATGTCGGTTCAAAGATAGCTTCAACTCCTAACGTAGGAATAATACCACCACCAGCTTCATAGGCCCGAGCCAGCATAATATCACCCACGAAATTCATAGTTAACGGAAATGATGATGGACCTTCATCTACATCGATCTGACAGCTTGAATAACCGTTATAACTAGTATCATCAATTACCTGAAGATGAATCGTATATGAATGATCATCTTCAACGATAAAAGTATGTGATGGATTTTGCAGTGTACTTGTAGAATCATCACCAAACAACCAGAGAAAGCTGTGTTCTTCGCTATCAGGATCTATAACTTCACTGAAAAATTGTACATTTACACTACGTAGATCCTCTGAATTTTTATATATTGTGCCAATATCAAAACTTATTTCAACTTGTGGTGAAACAGGTAGATCTTCAGTGATATTATAAATATTATCGTAATAAACGATTCCGGAACCTCCATCGTTGTCATTCACGAAAATTAGTTCCGTGATATCTGGAAGATATTCATACCAGGAGAACCAGTCATCAGCAATAGGAAGCTGGAAATTATTCCATACACCTTCATCAAATGAACCTTGGTAAACAGGTATCAATTCTTCAATATTCAACATTTCGAATCCATCCAAAGCGTAGAATAGCTCATTTGTGCCATCGCCTATGCCAAATGCTTGAATCTCACCCTTATCTTCAATAAAGCAAGCAATTTGCCATACATCATTTGAATCGACTGTTACAGGCTCAATTGCTTCCACCTTCCAGGTGTTTCCGTAAAGTTTAAGTGAATATTGTGAAAGTGGATTATATGTATTCTCAGATGTTAATTCCAAGGCATCAGGTTGTAGATCTTGATCTGGATATGAAAATAGGGATATCTCTCCACTCTCGAAATCTTCAATCACTATTTCACGTTCAGTTGCAAAACTCAAA
>JAQICU010000069.1 GCA_027858325.1 Candidatus Cloacimonadota bacterium | reverse complement strand
CAGAGAAATACAATATTAAAAGAAATTCCATTCTTGCTTATTGCAACTCTAATGGCATTTGGTCTGGCTTTATGGAATTCTGATCTTTCGCTTTTTGATGGTATTATTCTTCTTGCATTTCTAATTCTATTCTTTATTTATGTTATTGGCTTTTTAAAGGGCAAACCTCTATTAGGTTCAGATATTAAAGAACGTTCATATTTTATTACTTTACTCTTGATGGTATTTGGAATGATAGGTCTATTTTTTGGTGGTAAATTCGTGGTTGATAATGCTGTGAAAATTGCAACACATTTTGGAGTAAGTCAGAAGTTTATTGGACTTACAATAGTTGCTTTAGGAACATCTTTACCGGAGCTTGTAACTTCAATTATAGCCATTAAAAAAGGTAGGAACGACCTGGCAATTGGAAATGTAATTGGTTCTAATCTATTCAATATTCTGCTTGTATTGGGTGTTAGTTCGCTTATTGCTCCAATACATTATGACATTGCTCTAAATTTTGATTTTATTTTCCTTTGTGTGATCACGATCATGTTATTCATCACACTGTTCATTGGTAAGAAACATAAGCTCACAAAGATCGAAGCTGTGTTTTTTGTTATTTTATATTTTGGGTATTTAGTATTCTTGTTTTATAGGAAGTAATAATATGAAAAAAAAGTATTTAGTTCTATTAACCTTGACCTTGATAATTATTAACGGTTGTGACATTTTCAATACCAATTTTGAGGATCTGGAAGATGCCAGAATGTATGAAGCAAAAGATATTACAAATGCTCCAGATAATCCTGCATCTTTGAAAATTATGACCTGGAACATCAAATTTGGGGGAGCACGCATTAATTTTTTCTTTGATGGTTGGGGTGATGAAGTTCTTATGGATGAAAATGTTGTGATTGAAAACACACAAAATATTGCAGATTACATTAATGAAGTAGATCCTGACATTATCTTGCTGCAGGAATTGGACATAGATAGTAAACGAAGTGCTTATGTTGATCAAATGCAATATATACTGGATGCAACAGACCTGAATTATGGAGCTTATGCTTCGCAATGGAAAGCAGATTTTGTACCAAGTGACGGACTTGGAAGAATGAATTCCGGTAATGCAATTATGAGCAAATGGAGAATAGCTGACGCTGTGAGGATCGCACTTCCGCTTATTGATCAAGATGGATTAACTCAGTATTTTTATTTACGCCGAAATATCCTAAAAACAAAAATACAAATTGGAGACGAAGAGTTACAGGTTCTAAATATCCATGCTGCAGCATATTCCAAAGACGGTACAAAAAAAGAACAGATAGATATTTATAAAGGTGAACTGGATGATCTAAATTCGGAAGGGTTGCTTTTCGTAGCAGGAGGTGATTTCAATGCAATTCCACCCAATTCTGTAAATTGGCTTGAAGAGGGTTTTCCAGATCGTCCTGACGATTTAGGTGATGACTACGAAGTGGAAGATTACGACCTTACTGATATGGTTGAATTCTATGCAGATTATCATCCTGACCTTCCTTCAGGTGAATATGCTTCAGAAGAAGTGTTGGATAATTATATCAGCCCATATTATACACATTCAATCTACATAAATCTTCCGCAGGAAGCAAATTATGACCCTGAAATAATAAATATAGATTGGAACCGAAAGTTAGATTATTTGTTCACGAATAATCCAACAGGTTGGATTGCAGGCTCAAATGAAACTCATCAGGATACTAGGCAGCTTTCTGATCACTGCCCGGTAACTGTGGAACTGGAGTGGTAAGATGAAAAAAAATATAATCTTGCTAATTATTTGTTTTGTAACACTATCACTATTTGCTGAAACCGCTATCTGGTCAAAAGGGACAACAGAAGTACTTCCGCAGGGAAGATGGGAAGTTGGAATATTTCAACCACTCAGTTACGGATTGAATGAAACCACAGAACTCTCTACATACGCACTTGCAGACCTTGTAATGCCGAATATTACACTGAAAAAATTCTGGAAAAATTTGGAAGGCTGGAAGTTTGCTTCCAAACACAGCCTGATCTATCCATCTCTTCTTTTAAATGTTATAGCTAAAGAAGGTGCTTTTGGAATTTTACCGGATAATTCAATAATTCCACAAATATTTGTTTTAAACAATCAATTTATGCTTTCTTACCGATATAATGAATACCTTAACATAATTCCTAAGATCGGGTTTTCTGTAGCACTGATTAGTGGCGACAGCGATTTCCCAACTATTGATATGCCATTCGTCTACAACAGGACTTCCATCTATCATGAAAATGCAATGTTCAATATCGGATTGGATGTTAGAGGGAATATCACAGAAAAGATTGAATATCTGGTTGATATTGATAAATTCATAATGGATAAGGAATATTGCGGTTATTCTTATGAACATAAAGCGCTTATTATCTGGAAGATAAACCGTCGATTTGCATTATCGGGAGGCTACAAGCTTAGTTATTCCGATTATCCATCAAAATTGCAGAGAAGCACAGATATCATTCCGTTGCTCGATCTGCAGGTAGGATTTAAGTAAAGAATTTAATTCTTCTGAAGGTTATGCGAAATTCAATTTTTCTTTATCTTCGGAAGGTTATTGGAAATTCACAATTTACATTTTATTTTGGTTCAAAATTTGCATAATAATTATAATTAAAAAGCAAAGGATTGTATAATGAAAAAAACATCTATCATTCTAATTATTATTTTCGCAATTAGTTTAAATGCAAGTATCATTGAAAAAACATATCATTTTGGGAATTATAAAATTTCTGAAAGTGAAGGTTTCCAAACTATTGAATTTGAAGATGCGCAACAAGCAGCAAGAATTGGTGAACCGGTTCTTCCATACATTTCAGTTTCGCTAATGCTTCCTCCTGGAGAAATTGCAAAATCAATTGAAATAATAGGTAGTAACGAAAAGCAAATCTCCGGAACTTACCTTTTATATCCCAAACAGCAGGTGAGACCCGTTTCAATGCCGAGTTCAATTGAGTTTGTAAAAAATATACTACTCTACAATTCATTAGAAATTTATCCGCAAAAACAAAATGGTGAATTGATAACCCAGTTTTTACATGGTTACTCAATTGCACTAACCACATTTACACCTGTAAAATATATTCCTGCTGAAGGAAAGCTTTCCTATTATGATGAAGTGAAGATCATTATTCATACTAAACCAGATATGAAGGCACAAATTGCCTTGAATAATCTACTTTCCAATGAAACAGTAATAAACAGAGTAAACAAGATTTCACAGAATTCTGAAATGATCAATCAATATCCAATGGTTCAATCCCGTGAAGGTGAATATCAGTTGCTAATCGTCACACCTGCTCAATTTGAAAATAATTTTGATGAAATGCGTGAAGTCTATCTTCAGCAGGGCATGATCTCCGAAGTTAAAACAGTAGAAGAGATTTATTCTTCAATGCCCGGACAGGATCAACCTGAGAAGATCAGGAATTACATTATTCAGGAATATCAGGATCATGAAATAGAGTATATCTTGCTTGCCGGTGATGTGGAGCACGTTCCTTACCGTGGATTTTATTGTACAGTAGATTCAGGAAATGGGTATGAAGATAATGATATACCTTCTGATCTCTATTATTCCGCATTGGATGGGAATTGGAATGATGATGGAGATAATAATTGGGGTGAGATCGGTGAAGATGACCTGCTTCCTGAAGTTGCGGTTGCCAGATTCTCATTCAGCAGTACAACTGATCTGGAAAATATGCTTAATAAAACAATTTCATATCAAACACAACCTGTAACCGGTGAGCTCCGTGATCCGCTTATGGCTGGAGAACACCTATATAACAATCCCATAACTTGGGGAGCAGATTATCTTGATATGCTCATCGGTTTTCATGACGATAACGGTTATGAAACTACTGGAATACCAGAGGATCACAATATTTCCACTATCTATGATCGTGATCTGGGAAGTTGGTCTGCAACTCAATTGTTAGCAGAAATAAACGAGGGACATTCATTCATTCATCATGTGGGACACGCTAACGCAGAATATGCAATGAGATTGAATAATCCTGATATTACAAATGCCAATTTTAATCTGGTGAACGGTGTTGATCATAATTATACTTTTGTTTATACGCATGGCTGCATTTGCGGTTCTTTTGATCATAATGACTGTATTGGTGAGAGAATGATAAATATCGAGAATTTCCTGGTTGCATTTGTGGGAAATTCCCGTTACGGTTGGTTTAATGAAGGGCAAACAGAAGGTCCTTCAGCGCATTTACATCGTGAATTTACAGATGCACTTTATACAGATAAATATCATCGCATCGGTCGAGCTCATATGGAATCCAAAACAGAAACTGCTCCCTGGGTAACTGCACCGGGACAATGGGAAGAAGGTGCTATCCGCTGGTGTTTCTACGATTGTAATGTTCTGGGTGGCTCTGCACTTCCAATTTGGACAGATGAACCACTTGAGCTTGTAGCAAGTTTTTCTCCAGTAATCCTTTTGGGTGTAACTACATTTGATGTAGGAATTCTTAATAACGGAATTCCTGTTGAAGGTATGCAATGTACAATTATACAGAATGGAGAACTTATCGGAACGGCAGTAACAGATTTAGCTGGAGATGCTGTGATCACTACTGATCCATCTTCACTAATTCAAGGGGAAGCAGAATTGTATATCAGTGGTTTCAATCGACCTTTAGAGATGCATCAGTTGCAGGTGGTTCCTCCAGGTAACTTCGTAACAGTTTCAGATCATTCAGTAGTTTCTGGGAACGATAATGTGGTAGAGTTTGGTGAGAATACCTCTTTGAGTTTAACTCTGGAAGAAGTTGGAAACTCTGGCGATATTCATAATGTAGTTGTAGAAATATCCTCAGCAGATGAATTTATTACAGTCAATGATAATACTGAAAATGTAGGAACAATCCCCAGTGGTGGAACTGCAGAACTGATTGATGCATTCGACTTTGATGTTGATAATAATATTCCCGATGAACATTCAATTGAAATTAATATTGCAATAACATCAGATGAAGGTGATTGGAATGAAGATATCTGTTTAATTGGTTATGCAGCTGAGTTAGAATTGATCGGAGTAGAAGTTATTGATGGAGATAATAATGCTCTTGATGCGGGAGAAATCGCAGAGCTTGCAGTTGAAATCCACAATCTCGGTGGGGCAGACCTTTATAATTTAATTTCTTCCATTACTTCTGCAAATCAGGATGTTGTAATAACAAATTTACCGAATCTTTTAGATTCGCTAAATGCAGATGGAACAGAAAATATTGTTATCTGTTCAGTAGAAGTTAGTGAAAATGCCCAATCCGGTGATATAATAGATTTTGATCTTGAAATTACAGCAGATAATGAATTCAGTTTCTCGGAAAGTTTTACATTAGTTGTCGAAGAAGAAGTTGCAACCGATGAAGGATTAATTCCGAATGTTACAAAGCTTATTGGTAATTACCCAAATCCGTTCAATCCAGAAACAA